>JBEITC010000215.1:0-6573 GCA_040375075.1 Planctomycetota bacterium
CCGGCGCGCCGCCTGCTCGCGCCGCCACCGCCGCGCGCCGCGCTGCCCACGCGGCGACGAACGCGAGCAGATGGTTCCACGGGCACAGCGGGCACAGCGCGTCGAGCCGCGTCATCAGGTAGAGGAACCACAGCGACGCCAGCGCGCCGACCGCGAGGACGTTGGCCAGCAGCGCGCAGCCGGCGGCGAAGGTGGCGCCGGTCGTCGCGCGCACGCCACGCCAGCCGAGCCAGCTGCCGCCGAAGAATCCCAGGCCCAGCACGGCATTGGGCACGAAGAACCAGCGCGCCTCGGCCGACTGCAGCACCCGGTCGCAGTCGACCCACGCCGTCCACGAGCAGATCCCCGTGCCCGGCGTCGCCCAGCCGTGGCGGACGGCGAGGTAGCGCCACGTCAGGAAGGCGGTGTTGGCGGTCGCCAGCGCGAGCGCCAGGCCGAGCATGCGGGCGGGGGGCACAGGGGCGGCGATGCTACGTCGACCGCCGGCGGGTTTCCGCGCGGCGGCCGCCGCCCTAACCTGTGCGGCCCCGACCGTGGCCAAGTCCCGCGACCTCTTCGAAGAAATCGTCCGCCTGCGCGCCGAGGGCATCCCCGCGGCGTTGGCGACGATCGTCGGCACGCGCGGCTCGACGCCGGGCCGCACGTCGATGCGTCTGCTGGTGCTCGGCGACGGCGCGTTCCTCGGCACGGTCGGCGGTGGTTGCCTCGAAGCCGAGGTCTACGACACCGCCCTGCAGGTGCTGGCAGACGAGCAGCCGCGCTCGCTGCAGTTCCGCCTGACGGAGCAGGATTCGCCCGACTCGGGCCTGATGTGCGGCGGCGAGGTGACGATCTTCGTGGAACCGATCACGACCCCATCGCTCTGGATCTTCGGCGGCGGCCACGTCAGCAAGGCGCTGTGCCAGGTCGCAGCGCTCGCCGGCTTCCGCGTGACCGTCGTCGACGACCGCGCGGCGTACGCGTCGCAAGCGCGCTTCCCCGAGGCGCACGACGCGCTCGTGCTGGAGTACTCCGACGCGGTGGCGAAGATGCCGATCCGCCAGAACAGCTACGCGATCGTCGTGACGCGCGGCCACAAGGAGGACGGCCACGTGCTCGAATGCCTCGGCCGCCGCTTCGCCGCCGGCGAGGCGCTGCGCTTCCTCGGCATGATCGGCAGCACGACCAAGCAGGCGCTGCTGTGGAAGCACCTGCGCAAGGCCGGCATCGGCGAGGACTTCCTGCAGACCGTGCGCACGCCGATGGGGGCCTACCTCGGCGGCAAGACGCACGAGGAGATCGCCGTCTCGGTGGTCGCCGAGCTGATCCACGTGCGGCGGCTCGGCGACGACATGTCCGCCAGCTGGCAGGGCCGCAAGAAGCAGAAGGGCCGCGTCGAGGGCGTGCGCGACCTGCCGGCCAAGGACGCCTGATCGCCGCCGCCGGCGAACCCGCCGGGGGCCCGCGCCGTTGTCTCGTTCTCCCGGGGTCGGCATGATGCCCCGCCCCTCCCCTCCGAGTCCGCGATGCCCATGATCCGCCTCTCCCTCCTCGGTCTGCTGGCCGTGTTGGTCGCTCCCGTCGCCGCCCAGGACGACGTCATCCACCTCGTCAACGGCACGTCGATCACGGGCGTCCGCGTGACCGGGTTCGACATCCGCAACATCAAGTACAGCAAGAGCGGCGCGAACGAGCAGACGTCGACCGACCAGGTCGCCAAGGTCGAGCTCAAGAAGTTCGCCGGCACCTATGCCCGCGGTCTCAAGGACCCGGGCATCATGCTGACGATGGCCAAGGAGAAGCTGGCCGAGAAGGACCTGCTGCTGGCGCAGCTCGGCTACGTCGGCGCCGCCGCGCAGTTCTTCGACGCCGACCAGCCCGGCGAGGCCGTCGGCGCGCTCGACGAGCTGCAGAAGGCGATCCCGGAGGCCGGCGTGCTGCCCGAGGTCTTCCGCCAGAAGTTCGAGTACTACATGGGCCTCGGCGGCAAGGGCGCGAACAGCGCCACGCAGGTCGCCAAGGCCTACCAGGCGGCGGCGCAGGCCAACGCCTGGCCGGCCGGCCTGATGGTCGAGTCGGACTTCTTCGTCGCGCTCGCCGAGCGCAAGGATCCGAAGAGCTTCCAGACGCAGATCAAGGCCGTCGCCAGCAAGGCCGGCGGCACGCACCCGGTCATCGCCAACCGCGCCAACATCGAGCTCGCGCACAGCCTGCGCGAGACGAAGGACACCGAGGGCGCGCAGCGCATCTACGACGAGATCAGCAAGAAGGACGGCGTCGACGGCAGCTCGCGCGCTGGCGCGTACCTGGGCCTCGGCAAGATCCTGCTCGAGAAGAGCGCCGCCGGCGACAAGGAGTCGTTCAAGAAGGCGCTGCTGCTGTTCCTGCGCGTGCGCGTCGAGACCAAGGACGCGTGGCCGAGCCAGCAGGCCGAGGCGCTGTACCACGCGATGCTCGCCGCCGACAAGTGGCGCGGCCCCGAGTACGGCCTGGTGATGGGCCGCTGCCGCCGCCTGCTGAACGACGAGTTCGGCGCGACGGAGTGGGCCGAGAAGGCCAAGCGCTGATCGCTGAGCGCGTGGCCGTGGCGCGGGCGGCCTGACGGGCGCCCGCGAGCGGCGCGCGCCGTGACCTTGCGGGCTGGCGCTGGACGCTGCCCGCTTCCCGCTGGCGCCTGACGCCGCGGCCGCCATCGCGGTTCGCTCCGCCCGCTGCGCGAAAATCCGCGCGCTCGCCGCCCGAATCGCGGCTCGTCGTTGCCCTACCGCTGCGCCCGATCGCGGACCGTCGTCCGCGCGGCGTGGAGGAGCATGGAAGACGGCGACGTGGTCTGGGGCGGAGCCCTGCGCGATGCAGGCGGTTGGTTGCGTCGTTGCCGCGACGACTGGACGCGGCGCAACGTCGACGACCTGACGCAGGAGACCGCGATCGCCGCGTGGCGGTGGGGCAGCCGCATGCGCCATCGCGAGCGGCTGTGGGCCGCGGTGCAGACGATCGCGCGCCGGCTGCGCAGCCGCGGCCGCCGCCGGCAGGAGCGCGGCTTCGTCGCCTGCGCGCAGGACGTCGTCGACGCCGCCGTGTGGCAAGCGCGCGAGGACGAGCGCCCGACGTTCGCCGTCGCCGGCCAGCCGCTCGCGGCCGACGAGCTGCGGCCGTGGCTGCGCACGGCGCTGCGCGCGCTGTCACCGCTCGACCAGCAGCTGCTGCACGACTTCTACGAAGGCGTCGGTTGCGCCGAGCTCGCCGCGCGCCACAGCCGCACCGAGTCGTGCGTGAAGACGCGGCTCCATCGCGCCCGACGGCGCGTGCAACACCACGTCGAGGCGTGCGCCCGCGCCGCGGGCGGCCTCGACGATCGGAAGTGACCCCGAAGCAGATGACGCAGAAGGAGAGATCGATGAACGCGATGTGGAACCAGTTCGTGTGCGCCGCCCTGTTGGCCATGCCGCTCGCCGCGCAGCAGACGCCGCCGACGCCGATGCCGCCGACGCCGGCGAAGGCCGTCGCCGCCAAGCCGGCGATCAGCGAGGCCGGCAAGAAGGCGCTCGCCACCGCCAAGGAGGCGTCGCTGCCGCTGCGCACGCTGCGCGGACCGGAGCGCGCGCCGGCGCTCGAAGCCGCGGCCAGCGCCTACGACAAGGTGGTGACGGACTTCGGCAGCGAGCCGGCGGTGGCCGCGTTCGCGGCGATGACCGCCGGCGATCTGTGGCGGCAGCAGGGCAGCCTGCCGCTCGCCGAGAAGGCCTACCTGCGCGCCGCCGAGCTCGACGGCCCGCGCTTTGGCCAGCGCGGCCTGATGGGCGCGGCGGACATGCAGCGCCGCCAGAAGCGCGTCGACGAAGCGATGGCGAGCTACGCCAAGGCGATCGCGCTCGAGCCGGGCAGCGGCCGCGCGCAGGAGATGCGGCTGTGGCAGGCGCGCTTGCTGCAGGGCGCGAGCAAGCTCGACGAGGCGATCGTCGCCTTCCAGGCCGCGCTCGAGAGCGCCGATCCGGGCAGCCAGGTCATCGAGGCCTGCAACTTCCTGGCGCTGGCGTGGATCGAGAAGGGCGACCTCGACGCCAGCGGCCGCGCCATCGAGCACGCCGAGCAGGCGATCACCGCCGCCGCCGACGAGGATCCGCAGACGGTCGAGCGCCTGAAGAAGGCGATCGACGGCATGTCGGCGAAGAAGGCGCTGCAGCGCGCGCGCGACGCGCAGAACGGCGTCGGCGAGGACGCCGCGAAGCTCGAGGCGAGCCGCGACGGCAAGTGAGCGGTGGCGTGGGCGGTCGATCGGCGCGCCGCCGGTCGGCCGCCTCCGGTCCGCTGCGGTGGCCGGGACGCGCGATCCCGTTGCGACCACCGCAGCGGCGCAGCGGATCGCATGGCGCGCTAGGATGCGCGCCATGCTCCGCCCCGCGTCGGCCGTCGCCTTCCTGCTGCTGTCCAGCGCGTGCGCGCTGCCGACGGCGATCGAGTCGCTCGACGACCGCTGCCCGCCGCCGGAGTTCGGCCGGCCGGGTTGGGTGCGCGGCGCCGCCAAGGTCGGCGCGTGGGTCGGCGGCGTCCCCGGCGTCGTCGCGTCGGTCGTGCTGCTGCCGGTCACGTGGCCGCTGAGCCAGGTCGCCGACGAAGGCCTCGGCGAGATGGCGGCCGACGAGTTCGTGCTGTTCCCCGCGCTCGCGTGCGCGTCGGTCGGCCACTCGCTGTTCGCGCTGCCGTGCGACACCATCGACTACCTCGGCCGCCGCGCGTGGACCGAGCCGACGCCGATGCCGACGTACGACTTCGTGCCGATGGCGCCGGCGGCGACGCCGCAGGGCAAGCCGGCCGCCGAGACGCCCGCCGCGCCCGCCGCATCCGAGACCAAGTGACGTGACCGGCGGCCGTCGCCGCCGTGCTAGAGTGCGCCGCGTCGATCCCGCGGGCGATTAGCTCAGTTGGTTAGAGCGCCTCCCTTACAAGGAGGATGTCGGGGGTTCGAGTCCCTCATCGCCCACCATCCGCCGCCGCGCGGTGCGCCGCGCTCACCGATCGACGAACACGCCGCGGCCGCTGGTCGCCGTCTTCTTCGCGTCGCCTTCGCCGTACGCATCCTCGCGCGCGCGCACGACGACGCTGCCATTCGCCGGCGCGGGCTGCAGCGGCGAGGTCGCGGGGTAGCTGTCCTTGCCGCCGCCGAGGTCGAGGAACAGCGCGATCGACCTGCTGCCGCGACCGACGTCGTCGGCGTGGCCGCAGCGCGCGAACGCGAGGTCGCTGCCGGTCTCGTAGACGTCCTTGCCGCCGCCGTCGACGAGCGCTGCGAACGACGTGATCGTCGAACTGCCCAGCGTGATGCCGTCGCCGAGGTAGCGATCGTCGCCGGCGCGGTCGAACAGGCAGCTGACGGTCAGGTCCCAGTTGCCGGCGATGCTGGCGGTGTGGCGGTTGTCCCACAGGTCATTGCCGGCGTCGTCGAACACCGCGCCGACGCCGTGGTGCGCGCCGGTCGCGATGCCGTAGCGCGAGGCGAACGTCTGGTCGTCGCCGCCGCGGTCGCGCACGACGCCGACGCCGAAGAAGTAGCCGCAGCCGAAGCCGAACTCGCCGACCTTGTTGACGTCCTTGCCGCCGCCGTCGACGAGCGCGCCGAGGCCGCCGGGCGCGACGGTGCGGAAGCCGAACGCCGTGCCCTGCGCGCGGCCGACGTGTTCGCCGGCGGTGCCGTACGTGCTCGGGCGCGCGCCGGTCGCCGTGCGCTGGTCGTTGCCGGCGACGTCGAGCAGCAGGCCGACGCCCTGCGGCAGGCCGTAGCCCTGGCCGTCGCTGCCGAGCGTCATGACGTCGTTGCCGGCGCGGTCGAGCAGCACGCTCGAGCCGTGCAGCGCCGTGCCCTGCGCGAACGCGTCCGCCGTGTAGCGGTCGTCGCCTTGCGCGTCGACGAGCGCGCCGACGCCGGCGAAGGCGCAGCCCTGCGCGCCGCGGCCGCCGTCGTAGACGTCCTTGCCGGCGGCGTCGTAGACCAGCGACACGCCGAAGAGGCCACACCCTTGCGCGAACGGTTCGCCGGCGAGGTAGCGGTCGTCGCCGGCGAGATCGAGCACGACGTTGACCGGCGTGCCGAGGTCGCTGCGCGTGCTCGCGGCGCGCCACGTGTCGTTGCCGCCGAGGTCGAGCGCGAACGCGATCTTCGCGTCGTAGGTGTTGGCGTCCGTGCTGCCGACGAGGATCCAGCCGTGCGGCGTTTCCTCCGCGAGCAGCAGCCGGCCGGTGACGCCGGGCACGGCCGGCGGCGGTGGGGCGGCGGCGAGGTCCTTGCGCAACGCCGCGGCGAGCGCGTTGTGGACCTTGGGCTGCAGCAGCGGCAGCAGGCTGTCGGCGGCGGCGTGCATCGCGGCGCCATCGACGCGCTGCAGCAGCTTCCACGCGCGCTTGTTGTCGTTGGCCTTGCTCTGGTGGATGTAGATGCTCGTGAGGTAGTCGTCGAGCAGCGCCGCGAGCCCGGCGCGCAGCGGCGCGCGGTCGTCGGGCGCGATCGCGTCGAGCGCGGTCTCGGCCTGCTGTGCGGCGCTCGCGAGCAGCACCTTCACCGCGGCGAGCGACGGCGCGATCGCGTCGCTGCGCTGGTCG
>JBEITC010000661.1:0-1631 GCA_040375075.1 Planctomycetota bacterium
GCATGGGCCTCGCGGTGCTCGACGCCGAAGGCCGCTGCTACGCCGCGCGGCCGGGGCCGCAGGATCCGTCCGAGATCGCGGCGATGCTGCGCCTGTGCGCGGCGATGCGCGCGCGCCTGCCCGAGCTGCGCCGCAAGGCCGCGCTCGGCGCGCCCGAGGACGCGTACGCGCTCGGCTGCGCGCTGCTGCAACTCGGCAACCGCATCGAGAGCGAGGCGTTGCTGACCGATGCCGCCGTCGCCGGCGTCGTCGACGCCCGCCATCGCCTCGCGCGCCTGTTCGCCCTCGACGGCGACGTCGTCGCCGCGCGTCGGTGGTTGAAGGACGCGCCGCGCACCGGCCCGGCGCTCGTCACCGAGGGCTACGTGCTGTTCAAGGAGCGCAAGCATCTGGAAGCGGTCGCGGTGTTCGAGCGCGCGCTCGCGCGCCGCGACGTCGGCGACGATCGCCAGCGGGCGATCCTCTATCTCGGCAAGTCGCTGCACGAGGCGAAGCAGGACGGCCGCGCCGTGCCGCTGCTCGAGGCGCTGGCCCGCGAAGGCTCCGGCAGCACGTTCGAGGCCGGCGCGCTGCACACGCTGTCGCACATCCGCAACCCGCAGGACGGCCACTCGCACTGACGCGTCGCCGCGCTACAACCGCCGGCGATGCGCTTCCTGCCCGTCCTCGTCATGTCCTCCTTCCTGTCTTCGCTCGCCGCCCAGAACGACAAGCAGCCAGCGCCCGACCTCGTGCCCGGCTCGGTCCCTGCTGCCAGCTACGCGTGGGTGAAGGGCTGGGGCGTCCTCGAGGGCGGCAAGGACCTCGGCAACACGCATGGCTGCCTCGTCGTCGACAAGGACGGCAACGTGCTGGCGAACACCGACACCGAGCACGCGGTGATGACGTTCTCCGCCGAGGGCAAGCTGCTGCGCGCGTGGGGCAAGGAGTTCCAGGGCGGCCTGCACGGCATGTGCCTGCGCGACGAGGGCGGCGAGCAGGTGCTGTACCTCGCGCACACGCGCCGCCACGAGATCGTCAAGACGAAGCTCGACGGCACGGTCTTGTGGACGCTTGGTTGGCCCGAGGCCTCGGGCATCTACCAGAACGAGGGCCAGTACAACCCGACGGCGGTCGCGGTCGGCCCCGACGGCCGCATCTTCGCCGCCGATGGCTACGGCCGCTCGTGGATCCACCTCTACGACCAGGACCGCAAGTACGTGAAGTCGTTCGGCGGCCCGGGCAACGACGCCGGCAAGCTGCAGACGCCGCATGGCATCTGGCTCGACGGTCGCGGCAAGGAGCCGCTGCTGCTCGTGTGCGACCGCGAGAACCATCGCCTGCAGTGGTTCACGATGGACGGCGCGCACGTGCGCACGATGGACAAGGACCTGCGCCGGCCGTGCAACGTGGCGCCGCTGCCGAACGGCGGCCTCGTCGTCGCCGACCTCGCTGGCCGCATCACGCTGCTCGACAAGGACGACAAGCTCGTCTGCCACCTCGGCGACAATCCCGAGCCGGGCATGCGCGCGCAGAACGGCGTGCCGCGCGACAAGTGGCAGGACGGCGTGTTCCTGTCGCCGCACGGCGTCTGCGTCGACAAGGCGGGCGCGATCTACGTGCAGGATTGGAACTTCCTCGGTCGCGTCAGC
>JBEITC010000051.1:0-13895 GCA_040375075.1 Planctomycetota bacterium
GCCCGAAACCGCTGCGCGAACGCCCAAAACCGCTGCGCGGCGGCGAAGGATGTGCCGGAGGCGGGACTTGAACCCGCACGCCTTGCGGCGCAGGTTTTTGAAACCTGTGCGTCTGCCGATTCCGCCACTCCGGCGAGCGCGGGGCGAGGAGCGTAGCCCCGCGCTCCCGACGGTCAACGACGACGACGAGGACAACGAGGGCGACGCGGCGCCTCAGCCGGCGTGGCCGCGCAACCGGTGCGCGCCGTGGCTGCTGGCAACGACGATGCCGACGCGTTCGGCGGCGACGATCAGGTCGCGCGCCTCGTCGAGATCGATCGCAAGTCGCTGCGCCAGCGCGAAGGCCAGCGCGTCGTCGGCGACGGTGGCAGCGGGTCCGCCAAGGTGCTCGAACACCTGCGGGAACAGCGATCGGTCCGGCGCGGCGTCGATCGCCGCAGTTGCCGCCGCTTCCTCGAGCGCATTGGCGCCGGAGCAGCACGGCTCGATGTTGATCCCGCAGTGGGGGCACTGGCCATGGCCGTGCACGCGCACCGGTTCGCCGCTGCGGCCGCAGTACGGGCAGCGGACGGCGCTCACGACATCGTGACGACGAGCTCTTCGTCGATCTCGGCCTGCAGCAGACGCTGGATCGCCATCAGGGTGCCGGCGGACGAGCTCGGACAGCTGCCGCACGCGCCCTGGTAGCGGATGAAGAGCGTCTTGCCCTCGAGCCCCATGACCTGCAGGCCGCCGCCGTCGCCGGCGAGCGCGGGCCGGACGCGGTCGTCGAGGAGCGCGTTGATCTTGGCCATGACCTCGGGATCGCCGCCCTTGGGCAGCGTCGCCAACGGATCGTCGGACTTCGGCGCCTCGGGCGCGTCGCCAGCGGCGTCGGCGATGTGGCTCTCGATCAGGCGCGTCACCTGCTCAGCGACCGAGCGCCAATCCGCCTGCGCGATCATGCTGACGGTGACGAAGTTGTCGCAGAAGAAGAGCGTGTCGACGCCAGGGATGGCGAACAGGCCCTGGGCCAACACGTCGCTGCGCGCCTGCTCCGGCTTGGCGTACGCCAGCGAGTGGCCGGGCTTGGCCAGCTGGGTGTCGCACAGGAACTTGAACGCGTTGGGGTTGGGCGTCGGTTGGATGCTCGAGACCTTCATGCGGGCCGAACGATAGCAGGGAACGGGACGCGACGGTTGTGGGACTTCCACCTCGTCCTGGCAAGGACGGCAGATCCTCAGTGCAACCGCGGCGCGCCGGCGGCGGCCGGGCCGGTGGTGAGGAAGGTCGGCCGCCACAAGCCGCCAGCGCCGGCGTGGTCGACGACGCGCAGGGCGAGGACGTGGCGCCCGGGCGCCAGCCGCGCGCCGAGCTCGACGACCTGCTTCTCCAACCAGATCGTCGTCGCCGTCGCCGGATCGCCGGCCTTCGCCACCGGCGCGCCATCGAGCCAAAGCTCGTAGCTGTCGTCGACGCCTTCGAGGACGAGCCGGCTGGTCGAGCCGCGCCAGGACTCCGGCACGTCCACGGTGACGCGGTACCACGCCACGCCGGTGTAGTGCTTCAGGTCGTCGGCCTGCGCTTCCCAATGCTTGCCGGCGACGAGGTCGCGCCACGGCGCCGCCGAATCGTCGGCGGCGACCGCGGACCAGCCGGCCGCGCGCCCCTCGTCGTCCGGGTCGGTGCGGAAGCGCCACGTCGGCAGCGCGAGGCGCTGTTCGGTCAGCTGGCCGCGCAGCGCCGCGAGCGTCGCAGGCGAGAGCGTCGTGCGCGGCGCCGGCCCGTGCTCGAGGTGCAGTTGCAGAGCATGCCGGACGTGGAAGCCGACGCTCCCGATCGCGCCGTCGAGCCGCAACGTCGTCGCCAGCAATCGGCCCTTGCCGACCTGCGCTTCGGCGGCGAACGCATGCAGACGCACCTCCGCGATGTCGTGCGTCTCCCAGAAGCCGAGCAGCGGATCGAGCTCCTCGCCCCACGGAGCCTGCGGCAGCACCCGCCCGGTCTCGAGGTCGAAGCTGCACAGGTCGAGCAGCAAGCTGGCCGGAACGTTCTTGTGCAGCGGATGGGGCGGCGCGAACGGGGCGCCGCGCAAGAACCACAGCGCCTCGGTGCGCGGCGAGCCCGGCCGGTCATCGGCCAGCAACAGCACGCGGGCGCCGGCCTCGAGTTCGTCGAGAAGCTGGGGCGTGAGGCGATCGACGACCTGCGTCGCCGTGCCGACGTAGTGCCAGTGCGGCACGCACCAGAGGTCCCAGTGGTTGCGCGCCGTGTGGCTGCCGGTCAGTTCGGCGTGCAGTCGCACGCGGTGCAACCCGCGGCTCCCGGCATTGGCGAACCGATGAGCCAACGACGCCGACACCGTGCCCGCGGCGACGGCAACCGGCACGACCACCGCGTTGGCGCGGTCGTCATCGAGCCAGAAGCGCACCGTGCCTGCCAGCGGACCCGCGCCAAAGTGCGCGACGCGCACCGCGGGCAACGCGCCGCCCGCGGACACGCTGCGGCCGTCCCACGATGCATCGAGGCACAGCATCGTGTCGGCGTGCCAGTCCCATTCGGACGCCGTCCACTTCGGCCGGCCGAGGTCGTCGTCGAGCCCCATGCGCGCCTTCGGGAAGTCGCGCGCCACCGACACGACGTAGCCGGCCTCGGGGACGTCGAGGCGCAGGCGTTCGCTCTGGAACTTGCGGTTGCGCATTGCGAAGGCGCGCGATTCCGGCCCGAACGTCGCCAAAGTTGCCGCGCCGAAGCGCCGGACGATCGTCGCCTCGGCCTGATCCTGCGCGTCCCAGCACAGCGGCCGCCACCACGTCGGCGCGTCGCCGTTCGCCTCCCGCCATGCCGCGCGATCCACCCAGGTGTCGGCGGCGAGGCACTCGCCGAGCAGCAGCGGCTTCTGGCCGTGCTCGTCGATGTGACGACGGAAGTCCTGCAGCCGCCCCGGCAGCCACGAGTTGTTGCCGTAGGGGTGCTCGTCCCAGAAGTCGGTCACGCGCTGCCAGCCGATCCAACTGCTGTCGTCGACGACCAGCGTCTCCGGCACGGCAGCCTTGCACGCGTCGTAGAGCGCTCGCACGACCCCGAGGTCGGCGCCATGACCGGTCTCGCACGTGAGGCTGCGGAACGCGACCGACGGGTGGCTGCGATCGAACGCGAAGAACTCGCCGTACTCGGCCAACAGCTCGTCCTTGTGCGCGGCGTCCATCTGCGGGTGCCACGTCGGGTACTCCTGCCAGACGGCGAGGCCGAGCTCGTCGCACAGCTCGTAGACGCAGCGCGGCGGCACCCACAGGCAGCACTTCAGCGTGTTGAAGCCCATGGCGCGGTAGCGCTCCAGCTGCGGCCGCCACCACGCCGGGTCGACCGGCGGTGCCAGGTGCGGCGGCGAGAAGCCCCAGTGCAGCACGCCGCGCAGCTGGAACGGGGCGCCGTTCCACAGCACGCGCGTGCCATCGGCGCCCAGGTCGCGCCAGCCGATCCTGCGCTCGACGCGGTCGAGTTCCTGCTCGCCAGCGAGCAGCCGCAGCCGCAGCGTGTGCAACACCGGTTCGGCGGGGGACCAGTAGCGTGCATCGCCGACCGGCGCATGGCCGTCAGCCTTGCCATCGGATCCGACCGGCAGCAGCGCGCCCAAGCGTTCGTCGACGCGTCCGCACCGCACCTCGACGTGCAGCGCGCGACCGTCGTGTCCCAGCACCGGCACGTGGCACTGCAAGAACTCACCGGTCCACGTCGTGACGAAGGCGAGCCGGTCGAGCACCGGGCCGTCGTCGAGGCACAACGTGACCTGCTGCCAGATGCCGCCGAAGTGCGGCTGGATGATCGGCAGGAAGCCCTGCGTGTTGTGGCCGACCTTCTCGTCGACGACGACCTCCAGCGTGTCACTGCCGTCCCAACGCAGCGCGTTCGTCACGTCGACGCGGAACGGCGTCCAGCCGCCGAGGTGCCGACCTACCTCGTCGCCGTTGCAGAACACCGTGGCGTGCGTCGCGACCGCGGCGAACTCGACGCGCACGGCCGCACATCGCTGCGCTGGCAACGGCAGCGGCCGACGGTAGCGCGCGACGCCGTCGAAGCCGACGCCGAGCGCGCTCTCGAACGCCGCCGGCACGGCGACCGGCCGCCAAGCGCCGACCGTCGGCGTCTCCGGCCGGATCTCCCAGCTGCCGTCGAGCGGCACGCGCCGTTGGGCAGCGACCGCGGCAATGCATGCGAAGAGCACGACGACGAGGCGCAGCATCCCGGCACGATAGCCGGGCCGGCGCGGCTCACGCCAAGCCGTAGACGGCGCCGAGCTTGCGTTCGAGATGGCGCAGGAACGGCTCCGGGGACAGCTCGCTGCCGGTGGCGAGCCGGCACAGCTCCGCTGGTTCGTGGCGTCGGCCATGCTGGTGCACGCGGCGGCGCAACCATTCCCGCAGCGGCGTGAAGTCGCCGCGGGCGAACTGCGCGGCGAGGCCGCCGAGTTCCCGGTCTGCGGCCTCGGCGATCTGCGCGGCGTAGAGGTTGCCGAGCGTATAGGTGGGGAAGTACCCGAACAGGCCGCACGACCAGTGCACGTCCTGCAGGCAACCCTGGCGATCGTCCGGCGGCGTGATGCCGAGGAACTCGCGATACAGGCGATTCCACTCGCCGGGCAGCGCATCGACTGGCAGCGAGCCGTCGAGCAGCCGCTGCTCGAGGTCGAATCGCACCAAGACGTGCAGGTCGTAGGTCGCTTCGTCGGCCTCGACGCGGATCAGGCTAGGACGCACGACATTCGCCGCGCGATGCACGGCGGTCGCGTCGAAGCCGCGGCAACCGTCGCCGAGGTGACGCTGCGCGATCGGCCAGCACCATTCCCAGAACGCCGCCGAACGGCCGACGTGGTTCTCCCACAGCCGGCTCTGGCTCTCGTGGATGCCGAGCGACACCGCCTCGCCGAGCGGCGCGCCGAAGTGCTCCGCCGGCAGGCCTTGTTCGTACAGGCCATGGCCGCCTTCGTGCATCGTCGAGCCGAGCGCGTCGAGCACGCGGTCGCGATGGAAGCGCGTCGTCAAGCGCACGTCGTCGCCGACCTTGGTGCAGAACGGATGCGCGCTGCGGTCGAGCCGGCCGAACTGCGGGTCGAAGCCCATCGCCGCCAACACGGCGCGCACGAACGCTTCCTGCTTGTCTTCGGCGAAGGCGATGCGACTGAAGCCGTCGTCGACGGCGCGGCCGCCGGCGAGCCGCTCGCGCAGCGCGACGAGGCGCTGGCGCAGCGGCCCGAAGACGCGCGCGAGGTCGGCGGCGTTCATGCCGGGCTCGTACAGGTCGGCGAGCGCGTCCCAGCGCGACTGCCCGGCGCGGCGCAGGCAGTCGGCCTTCTGCTGCTGCAACGCCACCATGCGCTGCAACCAAGGCGCGAACTGGCGGAAACGGTCCTGCGCGCGCGCTTCGGCCCAGGCTTGCTGGGCCTTGCTCTCGACTTCCGCCAGCTCGGTGACGAGCGCCGGCGGCAACTTGGTGGCGCGGTCGAAGTCGCGGCGCCAGCCGCGCACGTTGGCGGCGCGGTCAGCATCGGCGGTGACCGCTGCGTCGGCCTCGCAGGCAGCCAGCCATGCGCCGACGCGCGGATCCGTGGCGCGCTCGTGCGCAAGTCCGGCGAGCAGCGCCAGCTGGTCGGCGCGGCGATCGCCAGCGCCCTTGGGCAGGCACGTCTCCTGGTCCCAGGCGAGCAGCGCGGACGTCGAGCCCAGCAGGGCGACGTCGCGGAAATGCCGACACAGCGCAGCGTACGCAGCGGTCATGCCGGCACGGTAGCTGGGGGCGCGGCAGCGGACACGCGCGGGGATGCGGCGGGTCAAGCGTTCCTTCGTCGCCACCGGGACGGCACGATGGTGGCGTGACGCCAGCCGCCGCCGACCTCGCCTTCCTCGCGCCGGGCTTCGTGCACCACCTCGGCAACGTGCTCTTCGCCATGCAAGGACACGTGCTGCAGGCGGACACGGCCGCGGCCGGTCCAGCGCTCCAGGCGATCGCCGGTCAGGTCGACCGCAGCGCGTCCGCGCTGCGACTGTTCCGGCATGCGATCGGCGATGCTGGTCCCGAACCAGCGCCCGCAGCGCGCACGCTGCTCGAGCTCGCGGAACTCGCGCGCGTCGGGGCGCGGGAGGCCGGCGTGCGGCTCGAGGTCGCAGCTGCGGAACCAGTGGGGCGCTCGGTCGATCTGTCGAACTTCGTGCCGGCGACGTTGGCGGCGATCCGTGCCCTGCTCGCCGCGATCCCGTCGGGGATGCCCGCAGTCGTGCACGCCACCTGGTCCGAGGCGTCAGGGCGCTTGCGGCTCGCCGTTGCGCCGCAAGCGGGCAGCCTGCCGTTTCCCCTCGACCTGCCGGGCGCTGCCGCTGCATGGACGCAGCGAGCCCATGCCAACGCATGGCCGTGGCGCCTCGACGCTTCGGTTGGGCAGTTCGAACTGGTGTCTACGGAGTAGCTTCAGCACGCCTTAACGATTTCTTCCCGGACACTCCTATCGTGACTCTCGCCTGCCTCTGACTTCTTACCCCCGAGTGCCGTGGCGAAGCCCAAGATCCTGGTCATCGAAGACGAGCCCGACATCCTCGAGGTCATGCAGTACAACCTCGAGCGCGAAGGCTACAAGGTCGTCGCTTGCCGCAATGGCGAGCAAGGCCTCAGCCACATCCGGACGGGCAATCCGGATCTCGTGATCCTCGACTTGATGCTGCCCGGAATGGACGGCGTCGAGGTCTGCCGCCAGGTGAAGTCGGATCCGGTGACCCGGGCCATCCCGATCATCATGGTCACCGCCAAGGCCGAAGAGAGCGACATCGTTCTCGGCCTCGGCATCGGCGCCGACGACTACCTCGGCAAGCCGTTCAGCCCGCGCGAACTCATCGCTCGCGTCAAGGTGGTGCTCCGGCGCGGCCCGCTGCGCGAGCAGTCCGGCGCGGGCGAGCGCGTCGTGCGCGGCGCGCTGACGATCGACCTCGGCCGGCACGAAGCCCGGATCGAAGAGAACCTGGTGACGCTGACGCCGACCGAGATGCGGCTGCTGCACTTCCTGGCCTCGCACCCGGGCCGCGTGTTCCCCCGCGCGCACCTGCTGAGCCGCGTGATCGGCGAGGACGCCATCGTCACCGACCGGAACATCGACGTGCACGTGCGCGCCCTGCGCCAGAAGCTCGGCGATCACGCGACGTGCATCGAGACCGTGCGCGGCGTCGGGTATCGTTTCGCCGACGCGGTCCGCTAGCCCGAAGCGAGCGGCCGCAGCGCCGCCCATGAGCACCGATTCCGGCGTCCTGCAACTGGTCACCACCGTCACGCTGGCGATCGCCGCGCCCGTGGTCGCGTGGCGCCTGCGCCAGCGCTGGCGCGACGAAGCCAACCGCAGCGCCCAACTCGCCGCCGAACTCGCCGCGGCTCGCGCCGAGGCCGCTCGCGCCGCCGCAGCGCTCGCCGGCGCAAGTGACGGCCTGATCGTGCTCGATGGCGACGGCCGCATCGTGGGATGCAATCCCAACGCGGTCGAGTTCGCGCAGCTGCCCGACGCGGCACAAGGACGCCGGCTCGCCGACGTCGTCGCGTGGCCCGCCTTGCAGCGCGCCGTCGGGCAGGCGGTCGCGACCGGCGAGGCGCAGTACTTCGAGCTGGACGCCGACGCGGGCGGCCGCACGCTGGCCGTGCGCGTCCGCAGATTGCCCGAGCATGGCGTCGTGGTGTCGCTCGACGACACCAGTCGCCTCAAGAAGCTCGAATCGCTGCGCCGCGACTTCGTGGCCAACGTCTCGCACGAGCTCAAGACGCCGCTCGCGGCGATCAAGGGCTACGTCGAGACGATGCAGGACGACCCGCAGATGCCCACACCGACGCGCGTGCGGTTCCTCGACCGCATCGCCCGGCAGACCGAGCGGCTGACGACCCTGGTCGGCGACCTGCTGACGCTGTCGCGGCTCGACGACGAAGGCAGCCAGGAGCGCGACCTGCGCCCGGTCGACCTCGGCGCCTGCGTCCGCGAGACGGTGCGCGACCTCGCGTCGCTGGCCGAGAAGCGGCAGGTGCGGGTCGTCTGCAACGCGCCCGAAGCCGGCTTGTGGGTGCAAGCCGATCGCGAAGCCCTGCGGCAGGTGGTCGGCAACCTCATCGACAACGCCATCAAGTACACCGGCGAGGGCGGCGACGTGCGCGCGCAGCTGACGATCGCCGACGGCCGCGCGCTGCTGGAGGTCGTCGACACCGGCATCGGGCTGTCGCCCGAAGACCAGGAGCGCGTGTTCGAGCGCTTCTATCGCGTCGATCGCGCCCGCTCGCGCGAGGTCGGCGGCACCGGCCTCGGCCTCTCGATCGTCAAGAACACGGTCAAGAGCCTCGGCGGCGAGGTCGGCGTGCGCAGCCGGCTCGGGTCGGGCAGCACCTTCTGGGTCACGCTGCCGCTCGTCGCCGAGCGCAGCGCCGAGCCGTTCGACGCGCCCTGAGAGGCGCCCGGACGCCAGAGCCCGGACGCCAGAGCCCAGACACCGGCGCCCGGACACCGGCGCCCGGACACCGGCACCCCGACAGCCGGACCCTGCAGGCGGCCCGGCGGCGGCCCGCTACTGGATGACGCCGCCGCGCTGCACGAACTCGGCGCTCTTCTCGTGCATGCCCTTCTTGGCGTACTCGCGCACCTCCTCGGTGATCTTCATCGAGCAGAAGCGCGGGCCGCACATCGAGCAGAAGTGCGCCACCTTGGCGCCGTCCTGCGGCAGCGTCTCGTCGTGGTAGGCGCGCGCCGTCTCCGGATCGAGCGCGAGGTTGAACTGATCCTCCCAGCGGAACTCGAAGCGCGCCTTGCTGAGCGCGTCGTCGCGCTGCTTGGCGCCAGGGTGTCCCTTGGCGAGGTCGGCGGCGTGCGCTGCGATCTTGTAGGCGATGACGCCCTGCTTGACGTCCTCGCGGTTGGGCAGGCCGAGGTGTTCCTTCGGCGTCACGTAGCACAGCATCGCCGTGCCGAAGCTGCCGATCATCGCCGCGCCGATCGCCGAGGTGATGTGGTCGTAGCCCGGCGCGATGTCCGTCGTCAGCGGGCCGAGCGTGTAGAACGGCGCCTCGTGGCAGACGGCGAGCTGCCGGTCCATGTTCTCCTTGATCAGGTGCATCGGCACGTGGCCGGGGCCCTCGATCATGGTCTGCACGTCGTGCTCCCAGGCGATCTTGGTCAGCTCGCCGAGCGCTTCGAGCTCGCCGAACTGCGCGGCGTCGTTGGCGTCGGCGATCGACCCCGGGCGCAGGCCGTCGCCGAGCGAGAACGACACGTCGTACTTGGCGAGCAGCTGGCAGATCTCGCGGAAGCCGGTGTAGAGGAAGTTCTCTTCGTGGTGGTGGAGGCACCACTTGGCCATGATCGAGCCGCCGCGCGAGACGATGCCGGTGACGCGGTTGGCGGTCAGCGGCACGTGGCGCAGCAGCACGCCGGCGTGGATGGTGAAGTAGTCGACGCCCTGCTCGGCCTGCTCCTCGAGCACTTCGAGGAACATGCGCAGGTTCAGGTCCTCGACGCGGCCCTGGACGCGCTCGAGCGCTTCGTAGATCGGCACCGTGCCGATCGGCACCGGGCTGTTGCGCAGGATCCACTCGCGGGTCTCGCGCAGGTTCTTGCCGGTGCTGAGGTCCATCACCGTGTCCGCGCCCCAGCGGATCGACCACTGCAGCTTCTCGACCTCCTCCTCGATGGAACTGCCGAGCGCGCTGTTGCCGATGTTGGCGTTGATCTTCACCAGGAAGTTGCGGCCGATGATCATCGGCTCGACCTCGGGGTGCTTGCGGTTGGCCGGGATGATGGCGCGGCCGCGCGCGATCTCGCTGCGCACGAACTCGGGATCGCAGTTCTCGCGGATCGCGACGAAGCGCATCTCCTCGGTGACGATGCCCTGACGCGCGTAGTGCATCTGCGAGAAGTTGCGGTCGCCGCGCGCGACGCGGGCGTCGATCCACGGCTGCCGGCGCCGGGGCAAGCCCTTGCGGATGTCGCCATCCTGCGGACCGGTGGTGTCGTAGACGCGGACGACGTCGCCGTTGGTCAGCGCGATGTCGCGCGCAGGGACGTGCAGATCGCCGACGGCGACCTTCTGGGAGCGGGGGAAGGACTCGGCCAGCGGCCGCAAGCCCGGACGGGGGATCTCGGTCATGCTGCTGTTTCCTACGCCGGTGCGAACCGGATCAGGTTCAAGGGGTGCATCTCAGCCCGCATACGGCGGGCGCCCCCAAGCAGTGGGGCGACCACGATCCGGGATCACGCCCTGCGGCGCAAGCGCGGCGATCAGCCGCCGCCAGGAACGCTGCGCTGTGCTTCGCCGCCTGCTTCCTCCGGCACGCCGGTCTCCGGCTCGCGGTGCGAAGCCTCCACCGGTTGACCGCCATCCGCCGTCCCGGTGGCCGGCGCCGGCTGCGGCACTGCCGGCAGGGCGAACACCTGACGCAGCTCGGGGGGCACGCGCGGGCCGAGCCAATCGACGGCCAAGCGCGAAAGGCGCGCACCGTGCGAGTCTTCGACCGCTCCGGCCAGCTGGCTGCCGCGGAAGAACATGAGCACGAAGAACACGCCGAACAGCACGACGCAGCCGCCGGTCGCGACGCCGAGCAGGCCGCCACCGAGGCGGTCGTAGAACCCGAGTCCGGCCTTGACCGCGAGCTTCTGCACCACGATCGCGAGCAGGCTCAGCACGATCAGCACGGCGAGGAAGCAGAGGCAGTAGGCGAGGTAGATCGTGGTCGTCGCCGGCTCGGCGCCAATCGCGGCGGCCGCCTCGGCGTCCGCCGGGCGGGACAGCCAGTCGGCGACGTCGGCGCCGTGTCGGCCCGCGACGACGTAGGCGGCGACGAGGATGCCGATCCGGCTGACCTGCCAGATCAGCCCCTTGAAGAGGCCGAGCACGAAGAACACCGCCAGGACGCCGAGCGCGGTCGTGTCGACCCAACCGAGCGACTGCAGCGCATCCACCGTGGCCGCGCCCTCGCCTTGCATCGCGTCCTGCGGAATCACGGAGGCATCATGCCGCAAGCCGGGGGGATCGGCGAGTGGGGCCACGACGCGGTTGCTTTCGCGCCGGCTTCGGGCGACCCTGCCGCCGATGGACCACGACGAAGCGACGCAAGCGGCCCGCGCGGTGACCGCGCTCGCCGCCCGCCTGGCGAAGGACAACCACCTCGCCGCCGAACTGCAGCGCGCCCGCCGCGAGTTCTTCCTCGATGGCAAGGCAGCTTCGGCGGCGCTGCCGGGAGCCGCGGAGGCGGCCGAGTTGCGCTTCCAGGAGTGGTTCACGCTCGAACGGGAGAGCGAGGTCCTCGGCGCCGTGCCCGCGACGGTCCCCGAGCTCGGCGGCGACGCCGCCGACTTCGTCGACTCCCAGGCCGGACTCTGGCTGGTGCAGAGCGTCACGGCGCGGACCGTCGAAGCGCGCGACCTGCAGGACGGCCAGACGATCGACCTCAACGCTCCCGCCGGCACGCTCGACGCCGGCGACCTCGTCGTCGGCCGCGTCTTCGCCGAGGGCGCTGGCCGATGGACGCCGTCGACCGCCGCAGCGATCTTTCGTCCCGGCAACGAGATCGCGCAGGCGTTCCTGCGCGACATGCAGCGCGTCGGACTGGAGCGCCGGCTGCATCAGGTGGAGCTCGAGCGGTTGTTGCTGATGCGGCCCACGGCCCCGCGCGCGACGCCGGCGCCGGCGCCGGCGCCGACCGACGCCGAGACCGACGCGCCGCTGGAACACCTCGAGGCCGACCTCGACATCCTGTTGACGACCTCGGGCAGCGAGCATTCTGCCGCCGCGATCAGCCAGCAGTTGGCCATGGCGGTCCGTCCCGGCCCGGTCCTCGGACCGCTGCTCGACGATCTCGCGTTCGACACCTCGGTCGACCTCGACGCCGCCCGCGAACTGCTGCTCGCGATCTGGAATGCGCACCATCGCGCCCGGAGCGACGACGGCGACGCGCCCGCGGAGGACCGCGGCGCGCCGGGGGAAACACTCGGCGAACGGCTCGTCCGCACGCTCGACGAAGGCCTCGCGCAGAAGCGCGACGTCGAAGAGCTGTTCGCGCAGCTCGAACGCATGGCGGGCATCGAGCCGGACGAGACCGACGACGACGAGGCCGACGGCGACGACGAAGACGACGATGCCGACATCGTCGTGTCGAGGTCACAGCCGCGCGATCACGACGACGAGGACGCCGACGAAGTCGCCGACCAGGACGCCGATGGCAACCTCGCGGCGCTGATCGAGGAGTACCTCTGGGAGACGGGGCGAAGCGAGGATCCGGCCGCCGCCGACCTCCGGCACTTCGCGCAACTGCAGGCGAACGCCGCCCTGCCGCACCGCGACCTCGAGGAGATCACCTCGGCGGACTGCATGCGCCTGCTCCTGCACGTCTACCTCGCCGCGCCGCCGACCGAACGCGCGGCGCGCGTGCAGTCGACCTTCGAGCAACTGCGCGGCTTCTACCAGTGGGCCGTCGAGGTGCAGGAGATGGACGTCGGCGCCGTGCTCGAAGGCTGCCGCGGCGCGCTGATCGACCAGGTCGAGCGGTTGCAGGCGGCATGCGTCGCGCTGTCGACGCCGGCGACGGGCCGTCTGCGCCCGGGCATGCTCGAGGTCGAGGAAGTCACGGCCAAGGGCTTCGGCGCGCGCGACGACGACGGCGGCGACCACTGGATCGACGCCCCGCGCGCCGCTGCGTTGCTGCGCGTCGGCGACCTGCTGCTGGGGGCGTTGGCGCCCGCCGCCACCGGCCCGAGCGCTGGCCGGAACTTCACCGGACTCGTCGTCGCCCTGCCGGCGGACGCGCGCGCGCTGATGGAGTGACGACGGTCCCAACGGGCGGTCCGTGACGCCCGCGAGCCGGCCGTGCCGCGCGTCGATAGACGCAGGACGGAGGCCATCCATGGGTTGGGAGAGCGCGCTCGATCGCTTGTTGCTGCAGCAGGTCCACGCCGTCGAGAAGGGCGAAGGCAAGCCCGACGTCGTGCGGGCCCAACTGCTGGCTCATCATGAGTTGGCTGCGGGCAGGCCTGCCGACGGCTTCCTGCGCGGCTACGCCAGCACGCTGCTCGGCATCGCCCTGCCCGAAGGCGCTGCCGATGCGACGTGCCGACGTTGGCGCCTCTACGGCGTCGTTCGCGCCCTCGACCGCAAGGGCGAGCGCGAGCGCATCGCCGGACTGCTGGCGGACCCGCAGACGCTGCTCGACCTGCTGGCCGATGCGAGCGTCGCCGGCCACGTGCTGCCGATCGTCGTGCGGTCGCTGTTCTGGTCGGGCGACCTCAAGCTCGCCGTGCGCGCGATCCAGTATCTCGCCGCCGAACCCGGCACGCCGGAACTGGAGACCATCGTCGACGCCGCCGTGACCGACTTGCTGGCGCGACTCGAATCGCGCGTCGACAGCGACGACCAGGAGAGCACGGCGACGATCCTCGGCAAGGTCCTCGGCATGGCCGGATTCGAACGCCTGCCCGCCGACGTCCGCGCGCGCTACCACACCGCGCTCGCCGAGCGACTGCTCGCAGCGAGCGAGTGGCAGAGCGCCATCCACGAAGCGCAGCACGCCGAGTCGCTGGCCGCCGGCCATCCGCTGCTCGCCAGCGCCGCGGCGGTGATCGCAGCGCTCGCCGACCTGCGCCAGCACGACGTCGCCGTCGTCGAACCGCGCGCCGAACGCGGCGAGCGCGCATCGGCGCTCGTGCGCCTGCAGCACGTCGCGGAAGAGCCGGAGAACGCCTGTCCCGACGCCGTCTTCCTGCGCAGCATGCTCGCCTACGAGACCGGCGACTTCCGCGCTGCCGCCCGCGGCTTCGACCGCGCAGTGGCGGGCCTGCGCCGCCTCGAAGGGCGGGACGTGGCCCTGCGCGAGCGCGCACGCTTCTTCCAGGCCGCGGCGCTGCTCGCCGCCGGCGA
>JBEITC010000400.1:0-3878 GCA_040375075.1 Planctomycetota bacterium
GCGAACCGGTGCGCCGCGCCGACGACGCGCGGCCGCGCGCCGCCGCGCCGGCGAGCACCGCCTTCGCCGCCCGGCTGGCCGCCGAAGCCGTGGTGTTCGGCATGCACATGGCGCTGTGCATCGCGCTGCTCGTCGGCCTCAAGCTCGCGGTCGGCTTCGACCTGTACGCGGCGCTCGGCCTCGATTGACGCCGGCGCGCGGCGGTCGCCTTGGTCGCGAGGACGCCGCTAGTCGGCGAGGCCGGCGCTGCGCGTCTCGTAGCGCTTGACCTGCAGCATCTGGAACTGCTCGATCGGCACGACCACCGACATGGCCACCCGCTCGAACTCACCGGACGTCCCCGGCAGCGGCTTCTTGCGGGCGACGACCATCGGCACGGGCTTCGCCGCGCCCATCGCCGCCGCGTACGCCGCGTCGAAGTCGGCCGCCGTGCGCAGGTGCCTGCCGGCCATGCTGACGAGCAGGTCGTCGTCGTGCACGACGTCGGCGTCGGTCCGATTGGCGACGCCCAGCACCACCCATTGCCAGCGGTCCGGCTGCGGCAACTCGAGCACGTACGGCTTCCAGCGGCTCGCGAGCGCCGCGAGGTCCTCCTTGTAGACCGACCGGAACACCTCCGCGAACGGCTTCGCGCCCGATCCGTTCAACGCCTTGAGCAGCGCGCCGAAGCGCGCGCCGAGCCGCTCGGCGTCGACGTGCAGGAGGAAGTGCAGGTAGCTCCATCCGAGCGCGTAGTGGAAGCCGTTGTAGTCGGCCTGGCCGAAGCGCATGAACATCTGCTCCGGGTCGGCCTCGGCGGCGCGCGCGAGCTGATGCTTGGCGTGCTCGAGCCGGTCCGGCGGCGCGGCGAGTTCGCGGATCGTCTGCGTCGCGCGCGACCACGTGAACGCCTCGAAGTGCGTCGCCAGCGCCTCGTTCATCCAGTGCGGCAGCGTCGCACCCGGCATCAGGCCGGCGACGAACTGGTGCGCGCCCTCGTGGAACATCGTCTGGTAGAAGCCTCCGAGGTCCGACTCCTCGTAGAGCGCGTGCAGTTCGGCGCCGCCGACGATGTAGCCGGGATTGCTCCGCGGTCGCTGCGTCTGCTCGAAGTACGTCGCGAAGCCGGAGTAGACGTTGACCGTCTTGAAGTTGGCGCCCTTGCCCTCGAGACCGAAGCGCTCGCGGAACGTCGCGGTGAAGTGGGCGTAGAGCGCGTCGAGGAACGGCCGCAGCTCCAGCTCGGCGACGAAACGCGGCACGTTGGTGCGCAGCTGGTAGTGCCGCGTCTTCAGCGTGTACGCCCGGTTCCACGCGAGCCCCTTGGCGTCCTCCTTCTCCCACTGCCGGAGCTTCGGCTCGAGCGACTTGGGCAGCCAGCGGTCGCGGTACTCGAACCAACCGGCGGCCTCGGCGTCGGCCGGCTTGCCCCAGCGGCCGGCGAACCAGACCTCGCCGGGATGGTCGAAGTTCTGCGCCCCGACGGCGGGTGCGAGCGCGAGCGCGAGCGCGGCGGCGACGGCGAAGGTGGACGAAGACGAGCGGAACAGGATCGGGCGCATCGGCGGCTTGGGTTCCCCTGGCGGCGGCGGGATCATGCCGACGCGCCGCCGCGAAGGAAGCCCGGGGCGGCGCCGCCGGCCCGGCGGCTGCCGGCGTGGTAGGGTGTCCTTCCCCGATGGCCGCCCCGTCCGACCCCAAGGCGCTCCCCTCCGTCGAGCAGAAGCTGATGCGACGCGACCGCGTCCTCGCGGCCGTCGTGCGCTGCGCCGAGATCCTCGCGATCCAGGCGCCATGGTGGGAGCTGGTGCCGAGCGCGCTCGCCGTGCTCGGCGAGTCGACCGGGGTCAGCCGCGTGTACGTGTTCGAGGTGACGAACGGCCCCGGTGGCAAGACGCTCGCCTCGCAGCGCTACGAGTGGTGCGCGCCGGGCGTGACGCCGCAGATCGACATGCCCGAGCTGCAGAACCTCGACCTCGCCGAGGTCGGCTACCAGCGCTGGATCGACGTGCTGCGCCGCGGCGACGCCATCTACGGCGACGTCGACGAGTTCCCGAAGTCCGAGCACGAGCTGCTGCAGATGCAGGACATCCTGTCGCTGCTGGTGCAGCCGATCCAGGCCGGCGCGCGGTGGTGGGGCTTCATCGGCTTCGACGCCTGCCACCAACGGCAGGCGTGGGACAAGGTCGAGGTCGACGTCCTGCGCGTCGCGGCGCGCGTCATCGGCACGACGATCCACCAGCAGGAGCGCGACAGCATGATGCGCCGCGCCCAGAAGATGGAGGCGCTCGGCCGCATGGCCGGCGGCATCGCGCACGACTTCAAGAACGTGCTGATGATCCTGTCGACCGAGATCGAGGCGCTGCAGAGCGACCTGCGCGCGCGCGGCGACCTGACGCACGATCGCGGCGAGTCGTTCGCGCTGATGGACCAGGCGATGGCGCAGGCCGGCGGCCTGACGCGCCGGCTGCTCGACTTCTCGCGCCAGCGCGAGGGCCACGCGCAGAAGATCGCGCTCGCCGAGTCGCTGCGGCGCATGGAGCCGCTGCTCAAGCAGGCGGTCGGCAGCCACATCGCCGTCGCCGCCGAGTCCGCCGCCGGCCTGCCGCCGGTGCTGATCGACCCGGTGCAGTTCGACCAGGTCGTGCTCAACCTCGTCGTCAACGCCCGCGACGCCATGCCGCACGGCGGCGAGCTGTCGCTGCGGCTGGCGGGCGTCGACGGCACGCCGACCGCGCCGGTCGGCGACGGCGTCGGCTACGGCCCGTTCGTCCGGCTCACCGTGCGCGACACCGGCGTCGGCATGAGCAAGGACGTGCAGGAGCGGATCTTCGACCCGTTCTTCACCACCAAGACGCCGGACAAGGGCACCGGGCTCGGACTCGCGACGACGTACTCGATCGTCAGCGCGCTCGGCGGCCACATCGCGGTCGACAGCGTGCCGGGCCGCAGCACCGAGTTCCGCGTCTACTTCCCGGCGGCGAACTGACCGCTTCGGCCGTCGGCGCGAGCCGCGGCGCCCGAGCGGGCGCGCGCGCTCGCCGCCTGGAGCGCAACCGGCGCAACCGGCGCGGCCGCCCGTGGCGAACCGCGAACCTCAGTCGGCGATCGCGATGGTGACGCGAGCCCGCAGCGGCGCGCCGGGCGCGAGCGTGCGCGCGCCCGACGGCGCTGCGGTGCCTTCGAAGGCGCGACGGCCGAACGGGTTCATCGCCAGCAGCCCATAGCCGCGCGCGTGCCACCACGTCGGGCGCCACGGGTTGTCCGGGTCGTCGTGCATGGTCACGCGCACGAGCCGGCCGTCGACCGGGCCCTCGGCGAGGACCCACGCCGCGCGCTGGCCCCACACGTCGCCGTCGCGCCGGCCGGCGGCGTCCTCGAGGCGGCCGCGGCCGTGCTTGCCGTCGATCGAGAGCGTCGGGCCCAGGCGCAGCGCGAAGCAGCCTTCCTTGGTGTCGCCGAGCGTCACCGGCGCTTCGAGCGCCTGCAGTTCGAAGGTCGTCTCGATGCGTCGCTCGCCCGCCGTCGCGACGACGCGCATGCGGCGCTCTTCGCGCAGCAGCGCCGCGCCATCGGCGCGCCAGACCGCGCGGAAGCGCACCTCGTCGCCGTCGACGGCGTGTTCCTCGACCTCGATGCGGCACGTCGCCGCGTGCCAGAAGTCGCGGCCGGCGACGTCGCCGTGCGCGAGCCACAGGCCGCGGTGGTGGGGATGGTCGGTGGCGTCGCGCGGCCCGGGCGCCAGCGGGAAGCCGCGCGTGACCAGCGCGCCGCTGGGCGCGTGGATCGGGTGCACGCACGGAACGCGCTCGTCCTTGCCCAGTCGCACGCTCGCGAACGGCGCGCCGCCGGCAGTGACGTGGTAGGCGTTCGCCGCGGCGTCCCACGCGATCGCGACC
>JBEITC010000437.1:0-3519 GCA_040375075.1 Planctomycetota bacterium
CCCCACGACCGCCTTCGGCGTCCGGCGCGCTCCGGCCCATGCGTATGGCGGCCCCCGCCGGACGGCCCGCCGCCGCGGCGGCGCGCCCGGCGCGGCGATCCTGCCGATGGCGCCGGCGCTTGGCGGGTTCCGCGCCTCGGGCCTGTCGCCGGACGTCGCCGATCCCTAGGCTCTTCGCCCCGATGAAACCCTCGATCGCCGACGGCCACGTCGTCACCATTCACTACAAGCTGACCCTCGACGACGGCTCGATCGCCGACCAGTCGTTCGGCGGCGAACCCCTCGTCTACCTGCAAGGCGCGCAGAACATCGTGCCGGGCCTCGAGCGCCAGCTCGCCGGCAAGCAGGTCGGCGACAAGGTCGATTGCCAGGTCCCCGCGAACGAGGGCTACGGCGAGTACGACCCCGCCGCCGAGCAGTCGGTGCCGCGCGACCAGTTCCCGCCGAACGTCGACATCCAGGTCGGCATGGCCTTCCAGACGCGCGCCCGCAACGGCCAGCCGATGACCGTGTTCGTGCGCGAGATCAAGGCCGACGCCGTGACGATCACGGCCAATCACCCGATGGCCGGCCAGCGCCTCAACTTCTCGGTCGAAGTGCTCGACGTCCGTCGCGCCACGGCCGACGAGAAGAAGCACGGCCACGCCCACGGTCCGGGCGGTCACCACCACCACTGACACCACTGACCGGCGCCGCGGCCGCCGACCCCGTCGGCACGGCCGCCGCGCGGCTCACTTCTTGGGCGGCAGCTTGGCGAGGAACTTCGCCGGCTCCTTCTCGAACGCCGCCTTGCACTTGCCGCAGCAGAACGCGATGCGGCGACCGTCGTGCTCGACCGTCTGGTTCGGGTCGATCGGCTTGTCCGCGACCGGGCAGGTGTCGTTGACGGGCTTGCTGCGCTCGGCGCGGTCGGCGACCTCCTTCTGCGCCGCCGCCAGCCGCTCCTCGACGTAGTCGCCGAGGTCGAGCGTCAGCGCCGGCTTGGCCGCGCGCACCGTCCGCGCCGCCGCCGGCGTGACCTTGCTCTGCCAGGCGTAGATGCGCGCCGCCTTCGGCAGGTCGGCGAGCTTCGCGAGGCCGTCGTCACCGAGGCCCGTGGCGTAGGCGTTGACGTACTCCAGGCTCCGCAGCGCGCCGAGCGCCGTGAACGTCGCGTCGGTCAGCTGCGTGTTGGCGGCGTGCAGCCGGCGCAGTTGCGTCAGCTTCTGCAGGTGCTGGCGGCCGTCGTCGCTGATCGCCGTGCGCGAGACGTTGAGCCATACCAACCGCTTCTGCAGCGGCGCCAGCAGCGCGAGGTCGGCGTCGGTGACCTTGTCGCGCAGCAGCGACAGGTTGACGTCGATCGCGGGCGTGTCGCCGGCGACCTGCTGCACGACCGCGCCGCGCTTCTTCAGCTCGGCCATGGCGGCGTCGATGGCGGCCTGCTCGTCGGCGTCGACCTCGGGCAGCTCGAAGGTGATCTTCGGGATCACCTGCGCGGCGATCTCCTTGGCGAACCACTCGTCCGCCGCCGCGGGCCACTCCGCGCCCTCGGTGATCCACTGCCGGATCACCGCCTGCTGCTCCTTGCTCAGCGGCTCGCCCTTCTCCGGCATGATCTCGTCGTCGCCGACCGGCAGGCCGAGCCGGCGCAGCAACTCGCTGTCGTCGGGCTTGCCGGGCAGCACGTTCCACTCGTCCTCGCCGCCCTCGAACAGGTGCGCCTTGGCGTCGAGGCGCAGGTCGCCCTTCTGGGACTTCGGGCCGTGGCACTCGACGCACCGCTCCATGAGGATCGGCGCGACCTGCTTCTGGAAGTCGACCTTGGCAGCGGCGGGCTGGCCATCCTGGGCGGCGAGCAGCGACGAGACGGCGACGGCGGCGACGAAGCGGATCATGGGGCCATCATGGCCGCGACCCGGGTCGGCGCAAGACGCGCCGACGTACCGGATTCACAACGGCCGACGCCCGGCGCGCACGTCGTGGCCGGCCTCGGCGAACTGGTCCTCCATGTGGTTGAGGACCGAGCGGACCCACTCGCGCTTGTGCGGGTACGAGCCGGGGAAGAACGAGCGCTTGAAGCCGTAGATCAGCACGTCCTTGAGCGCGCGGGCGTCGAGCCCGAAGGCCGTCACCGCCTTCTCCACCTCGTCGGTCATCGTCGTGCGCGACACCAGCCGGTTGTCGGTGCAGAGCGTCACGCTGCAGCGCGCCTCGCGCATCTTGCGGAACGGGTGCTTCTTGAGGTCGTTGCGCAGCTCCGGGATGGTCTGCTGGTTGCTGGTCAGGCAGACCTCGAGCGTGATGCGGCGCTCGGCGATGTAGCGCGCCAGCTTGTCGATGAACGCCTGCTTGTCGCGGATCGAACGGTCGCGGATGTGGCGCGGGCTGAACAGCCAGGTGCCGTGGCCGATGCGGTCGGCATGGCAATCGGTGATCGCCTGGAAGATCGACTCCGGCCCGTAGTCCTCGCCGGCGTGGACGGTCTTGCCGAAGAAGTGCTCGTGCGCCAGCTGGTAGGCAGCCTGATGGTCCTTGGCCGGGAAGCCGCGCTCCTGACCGGCCAGGTCGAAGCCCACCACCGGCAAGCCGTCGACCTCGGCGGCGGCGATGGCGGCGCGCGCCAGCTCCAGCGACGCCAGCGCGTAGACCTCGGCCGCCGGCGCGCTCGGCAGCGCCTCGAAGTACGCGCGGTAGTGCTCGCTGAACTGCGGCAGGAAGAAGCGGAGCGCGCAGACGATCACGCCGGCCTCGAAGCGCGGCAGCAGGCCGCGCTTCACCTCGGGCTCGGCGTTGATCACCTTCTTCGCCCGCTCGATGCCCTTGCAGACGGCGCGCAGCACCTCGCGCACGCGGAAGTCGCCGCGCACGTGCAACTGCGGCGCGAAGCGGAGCTCGGCGTAGAAGACGTTCTCGGCGCGGCAGTCCAAGCACAGCTCGTACGCGGCGCGCTCGAGCGACTCGGCGTCCTGCAGGCAGGCGACGGTGAACTCGAAGCCCTTGAGGTACTCGGGCAGGTTGCGGTACGCGCGCTTGAACACGAGCTCGAGCAGGCCTTCCGGCGTGCGGCTCGGCAGCGCGATCTTGTGCTGGCGAGCGAGCTCGATCAGCGTCGGCAGACGCAGGCTGCCGTCGAGGTGCAGGTGCAGGTCGGACTTCGGCAGACGCGCGATCAGGTCGCGCGACAGGCTCGGCTTCGCCATGGCGCGATCATGCGGCGCGGCCACGGGTGCGGCAAGGCGGCGCGCCGGCTACGTTGCCGCGCCGTGGCGGACGCCTGGAAGCTGCTGACCGAGGAGCCGCGCGAACGCGCGACGTTCGCGTCGTTGGCTGCGACGCAGGCGCTGCCGGCGACCCCGGCCGGCCCGCCGAACCGCCTGCGCGACGTCGCGCGCATCGCGACGCCGCACGGCGTCTACTTCCTCAAGCGCTTCCAGCGCACGCAGTGGAAGAACCGCGCGAAGTTCGCGCTGACGCGGCCGTTCGCGGCCGACGACGCCGCCCGCGAGTGCGCGATGACGCAGGCGCTGCGCGCGGCCG
>JBEITC010000062.1:0-12737 GCA_040375075.1 Planctomycetota bacterium
GTTCGGCGCGATCCGCGATCGCCACGTCGCCGCCGGGGCGCTGGCCCGCGACGGAGGCGGGATGCGGCTGATGGCGGCGGGCCTGCTGCTCGCCGACCGCGTCAGCGGCGACTTCCTCGGCGCCGGCCTCGACGACTGACGTCGCGGCCGGCGTGCCGCGATCAGAAGTTCCGCATGCCGGCCGCGGCAGCGAGGCCGGCTCCGACCAACACGCCGAGCGCGTAGATCTCGGGGCCGAACGGGCTGTTCGTCGTCGTGACCGTGCCCTTGGCGTCGGCGCGCTTGTACGAGACCGACGGGAACAGGTGCTTGGTCAGCGTCGCCGAGTCCGGGATCTGCGCGGTGTCGATCGGGATGTCCTCGCCGAGCGGGATGAAGCCGAGCACGCCGGTCGCCATCTGGTACCAGCTCTCGAACGTCGACTTCCAGTCGGTGTACGAGATGCTGGTGACGCCCTGCGGCATCGAGCCGGCGATCGACGCGAACTCCTTGCTGCCGCGGATGTCGCCCTTGGGCTCGTCCTCCTTGCGGTCGAGGCGGGCGAAGGCGCGCTTGATGTCGCTCGGCGTGAAGCAGACGACCATGTAGCCGTTCTTGAACGCGAACGTCGGCTGGTAGGCCTCGAGCGGGTTCATGCCGCCGAACTGCTCGATGTCCTCGAGGTTGAAGCGGACCTGGTAGGCCTTGATGCCGCGCTTCTCGCCTTCCTCGATCTCGAAGCGGCCGTTGCTCAGCGCGGCGAGCGCCTTCAGCGCCTTCACCAGTCGCGCCTCGTCGGTGACCTTGACGAGCAGCGTCGCCTCGGGCGGCGTGTTGATCTGGCCCATCGGCAGCGACCACCACGCGTAGTGATCGCCGATCGTGCTGACGAGGTCGTCGCGCAGCTTGAAGCCGATCTGCTGCTCCATCGCGGCGATCTCCTCGCGCGCCTTCTTGCCGGCCTCCGGATCGTAGGCGTCGATGCCGCGCATCACCGCGTCGTAGTACCAGCCGATGTCGAGCGTGCTGCTGCTGAAGCTGACCGCGTCCTTCGGCACCCACTTGAGGAACGACATGTCGACGGTCTTGGCCGCCGCCGCCGTCGTCGCGTCGCCGCCCAGGGTCGCGCTCACGCCGCGGCTCTGCGCCTTGCCGTCGGCGTAGACGTACGACAGCGCCAACGGGCCGAGGTCGCTCAGGCCCATCGCCTTGATCGCGCGCTGCACGCCTTCCATGTCGAGGTCGCCGGCTTGGCCCATCTCGGCGCCGATGCCGAGGCCCGCCATCGCGAAGTCGACGATGCCGGTCGGCCGCAGGTACAGCTGCATCTCGGCGCCCTTGTCGTCGATCGCGCCGATCGACGTCTGGAACGCCGGCGTCGCGCCGAGGATCGGCGTCTTCGCGGCCATCGCGGTGACGGTCTCGCGGACCTCGTCGATCAGCGTGCCGCTGACGATGCCCTGGCCGAGCATCGCGATGTGCAGGCCCATCTTGATGCCCGACTCCTCGGGCGGCGTGTACGAGACGATCTTGACCTCGCCGACCTTGGTCTCGGTGCGCGTGAGTTGGCCCTCGCTGCGCTCGTCGAGCTGCTTGAGGCCCATCTCGATCAACGCCATCCACGTCGGCGCAGTGGCGCCGAAGTCGACGTGCAGCATCAGGCCGACCTCCGGCTGCGGGCCGAAGTCGCCCATGCCGATGCCGAGCTTGGTGATCGCCGCCGTCACGCCGTTCACGCGCAGGCTCATCACCGCGTCGGGGTCGACCGGCAGCTCGCCCTGCTTGTGCTGCTCGCGCGCCTCCTTCAGCGCCTCGTCGACCCGCTTGCGCGTCATCGTCATCAGGTCGCCGACGAAGGCCTGCACGTCCGGCTCGGCCCACATCTTGGCGAGCGGCATCGCCTGGAACTCAGCGTAGGAGCCCGGCAGGTCGGGCATCGTCGCGGCGGCGATCGTGTCCTTCGGCAGGTAGGGCAGGATCGACTGCTGCGCAGCGAGCGGCGCCAGCAGCAGCGCCGGCAGGAACAGGTGGGAGAACGGCTTCATGGAGTAGTTTCGGTGCGGCGGGGTCTCGGCGGCGCCTCGGCGCGGCGCGTTGGGTGGACGGTCGTGTCCCGGACCTGTCACGGCGCGGGACGCGGGCAGTGGCCGGGCGGCGGGATCAGGAGCCCTTCGCGATGACCTGCTGCAGGTAGGCGACGACCTTCGCCTCGTCGGCGATCAACTGGGCCTCGAGCTTGGACATCGCCTTGTCGAGGTTGCCCTTGCCGGCGCCCGACAGCAGGTCGGTGACGGCCTTCAGCGCCTCGGTCGCCTTGGCGTCGCCGCCGTGCAGGCAATAGGAGATCAGGATGCCCGCCTGGAAGAGGTTGTAGTCGATGTCCTTCGACTCCATGTCGCCGCTGATGGCGAAGCCGGAGAAGAACGACTTGAGGTTGCGCACGCCGCCCTTCTGCACGTGCTGCTTGCCGAACCACGACGCGTCGCCGTCGTTGTCCAGGCGCGACGTGTAGGCGCCGATGCCGTGCAGCAGCCACAGCGGCAGGTCGTGGCCGCCGTCCTCGGCGACGCCGTGCGCGTGCGCGATCGCGGCGCAGTGGCGGATGTAGCGCTGGCCCCAGTCCTTCTGGTTGAAGCAGATCGCCGGCCGCACCTCGCCGATCAGCGGCAGCATCATCTTGGCCTCCTCGCGCATCAGGAACGCGCCGCAGGCGTCGGTGCCGTCGCCGAAGGACTGGCCGAACTCGCGGTACTCCGACTCGGTCGCGGCGACCATCACGACCGGCCGCTGCGTCGCCGGCACGACACGCGCGCCGACGATCGGCTGCACCTTCTCGACGGCGGCGTCGACGAGGCCCTTGAGCTCCTCGATCTTCGCGAGGCCGAGCGTGCTGACGAACGCGCCGTGCTTGGTGCGCACGATCCAAGGCCGGTTCGGATCGCTGTGGAAGGTGTCGGCTTCCTTCGCGTCGACCCAGCGGTCGCCGCCGACCGGGTAGTACTTGCCCTGCGCCTTCTCGAGGTTCTTGGCGTCGATCAGCTCGCCCGTGTCCGGGTGGCGGACCTTGCCGGTCTGCAGCGCGACGAGCTCCTCCTTCGTCACCACCTGGCCGTCGTGCCAGAACACGCCGCGCTTGGCGTCGGCCGCCTTGTCCTTCTCGACCCAGACGCCGCCGACCTCGACGAAGCCCTTGGCCGCGTACTCGGCCGCGAGCGCCTTCTTGCGCAGCGCGTCGGCGTCCTTCGCCGCCAGCCACTTGCCTTCGACCAGCTGGTTGCCGAGCGCCTCGTTGGCGCCGGCGTGGTCCGGCTTGACCTTGAGCACGGCTTCGAACAGGCGCTTGGCGTCGACCGCGAGCGCCTTCTCCTTCGCCCACTGCGCCGTCTCGAACAGCTTCTCGGGGTCCTTCTTCGCCGCGGTCTCCTTCGCCTTCAGCTCGGTCTTGAGTTGCGCGGCGGATTGGGCGTGCGCGGGCGCGAGCGCCAGCAACAGGACGAAGAAGCAGCGGAGGATCGTGTGCATCGGGTGTGGCGTGTCCGGTTCGGTTGCGCGGCAAGGCGCGCGATCAGGCGTTGCGGCGCTTCGCGTCGGGCGCGAAGCGGTCCCAGGATTCCATGCGTTGGTTCGGTCGCAGCGTCAGGTACGGCGTCCAGCGCGGGCGGACCGGCGAGCGCAGCAGCCGGAGTCCGGCTTCCTTCAGCGTGCGGTCGGCCTTGCGCGCGTTGCAGCCGACGCACGCGAGCACGCAGTTCTCCCAGCTGGTCGTCCCCCCGCGCGAGCGCGGCAGCACGTGGTCGACGCTCAGGTGGTCGTTGGCGCAGCGCCTGCCGCAGTACTGGCAGGTGAAGTCGTCGCGCAGGAAGAGATTGCGGCGCGTGAACGGCGCCTCGTGGCACGGCACGCGGTCGTAGTGCGACAGCAGCACGACCTCCGGCGCCTGGATGCGCACGCTCGGCGAGCGGATGGCGTTGGTCTCGTTGACCACCGGCTGGCACACCCACTCCTCGAACGTGAACGTCGAGAGCGACTCCGGGCAGACGATCCGCGCGGCCTCGCGGAAGACCATGACCAGGGCGCGGCGAACCGTCGTCACGTGCACCGGCCGCCAGGAGCGGTTGAGGACGAGCGTCGCTCGGTCGAGCAGTTCCGTCCTCCGGGCTTCGTGGTTGGGCCGCATGCGCGTGGAATGTGCGCCGTCGTGGCGGCGGCGCAGGCGGGGATTCTAGGTCGGCCCCGGAAGCGGCGGAACTGCCCTTGCCGCCGGCTTCCCCCGGCTGCGGTCGTTGCGGGCGTTTCCGGCCGTGGCTAGACTTCGCCCCCCATTTCCCGAAGCAAGTAGCCCTGCGAGGAAGCATGACCGCATTCGTTGGCACCCGCGCCGCCGCGGCAGCGGCGTCCCTTTTGGCGCTGGCCGCCTTGGGCGCCTGCGCTCTGGAACCTGACGAGAACACCAGCGTCCAGGCCGTGCAGTTCCAGGACGTCGTCGTCCCCAGCGGCCTGCGCATCCGCGAGGCCAAGCACCAGAGCTGGTCGCGCGAGGAGGCGGGCTTCCGCCACGGGCGCTTCGAGTACTACGGCCAGAACGACGTCGCCGGCGCCGCCGACTACGTGCGCCAGCGCATGCCGCAGCACAACTGGTCGAAGGTCTCGGATGGCGCCGCCGAGAACGGCGACCTGAAGATCCGCTTCGAACGCGACATCTACCGCGCCGATTACACCTTCTCGCGCAGCGAGGGGGCGACCACCATGGTCGTCGACTACACCACCGACTACTCGCGTCGCGAAACGAACCGCCAATGACCTCTACTCCGACCCCCACCACGCAGGGCACGCAGGCGCCGAACCAGATCGAGCTGGTTTGGTTTCGCTACAAGTCCCTCGTCAACGTGGTCCTGCTGGCGATCGTCGCCGCCCTCGGCATCAACTACGCTCTGACGTATTTTGAGCGGAAGGAGACCGACAAGGTCTGGTCCGACTTCGCCGCAAGTGTTGGCCTCGAAAAGGCTTACACCGACACGGCGAAGTCGAGCGTCAGCCTCACGGAGCAGGTTGCGACGCTCGACTCGGCCAGTCTCGCCAAGGCGCTGAGCACGGCCAAGGACGGCCAGAAGCCCTACATCCTGCTCGCCATGGCCCGCAAGGCAGTGGTCGACAAGAACTGGGCGGAGGCCGAGCAGCAGCTCAAGGCGCTGGAGACCCAGTACCCCGGCCACGTCCTGGTCCGCGAGTCGGCCCACCCGATGCAGTCGCAGGACTTCATCAAGAAGGATGAGCCGGATGCCAAGCCGGCCCAGCCCGAGAAGCCGGAAGTGCCTGAGTGGAAGCCAGTTGTGAAGGGCAGCGTCGTTGGCTTGATGCGCGCCCAGATCGAAGCGGCGAAGGCCTTCGTGCCGCCGCCGCAGTTCGCCAAGACGGAGATCCCGGCGGACGCCACCAAGGTCAAGTTCGAGTTCTCGGGCAACTACGGCTCGTTCACGCTGGCCCTGCTGCCGCAGGCGCCGCTGCACCGCGAGGCATTCCTCAAGCTGGCGCAAGGCGAGAACGCCTTCTGGAAGGGATTGGCAATCGATGAGATTCGCCGCCCGACCAAGATGGCGAGCAAGCTCCCCCACGAGCTCCACCTGGGCTTCGAGTCGACCAAGGACGACGACCGCACGAAGTGGACGGACAAGGATCCGAGCAAGAACCAGGTCGAGTTCGAGAAGAACAGCCTGAGCCACTTTGCCGGCGCCGTGTCGGCCCGCAACGAGGCCGACGGCAAGTCGTGCGCGGACCGCTTCTGGGTCGCGGTCGATGACGCGCCGCGTTACGACGGCGAGCGCACGATCTTCGCCTGGGTGGTGGACGGCCTCGACAACCTGAAGCGCGTCTGCGAGGCGACGATGTCGGCCCAAGAAGAAGAGCAGGGCCGCGGCAAGCCGAGCGAGAACATCCGCGTCACCGCGGTCAGCGTTCTCCAGTAAGACTGGGTCAGCGTCCTCCAGTAGGACTGGGTCTGGGTCCTCCAGTAAGACTGGGCCTGGGTTCTCCAGCCAGGCTGGGTTCGGATCCTCCAGCGAGGCTGGAGTCGCATCCCCCAGCCGGCCCGCACCCGGGTCCTCCAGCAAGGCTGGACCCGGGTCCCCCGATCGGTCGGCTCAGGCTTCCTTCAGCCGCGCGTAGATTCGCTCGAACTCTTCGCGCCCGGCAACCTCGATGATGATCTGGCTGCGCTTCCGCCCGTAGCGGATCGCAACCTTGGTCCCGAGGTTCTCGACGAGGGTCTCCTCGATCTCATTGAGCCAGACCGGGCGCCCCTTCGTCTTCGTGGCGCCACCTGCCTTGGCCGGCGTGCCGAGCGAGGCCTCCTGCGCGGCCTTGACCTTGGCTTCGGTCTCGCGCACCGACCATCCCTGCTTGATGCACTCGTCGGCGTAGGCCGTCATGGCCTCAGCATCCGGCAGCGCCAGCAGGCAGCGAGCGTGGCCCATCGTGAGTGTTCCACGTGAAACATGGGCCTGGACGGCGTCGGGCAGATCGAGCAGGCGGAGGAAGTTCGCGACGGACGAGCGCTCGAGGCCAACACGCTTGGCGACCTCTTCCTGGGTGGTCACCAGGGTCGTCATCAGCAACTTGAAGCCCTGCGCCTTCTCGATCGCGTTCAGGTCCTCGCGCTGCAGGTTCTCGACCAGCGCGAACACCGCCGACTCTTGGTCGGTCAGGGGGCGCACCAGGACCGGGACCTTGGTCAGGCCCGCAAGCTGCGCAGCACGCCACCGGCGCTCGCCGGCAACGATCTCGAGCTTGGCACCCACCCGCCGAGCGAGGATCGGCTGCAGGATGCCGCTGGCCCGGATCGACTCGGCGAGCTCGTTGAGCTCCGCCTCACCCATCACCTTGCGCGGCTGGTACGGGCTGACGACGAGCTGCGCGACATCCGCCTGGACGATCTCTTCCTCGCCCTGCTTCTTCAGGTCGGCGACATCCGCCCGCGGTGCTGCGTTGGGCTGGGCGGCAGCCGGGGCTGGGCGCCCACCGGACAGGAAGAAATCGAGCCCACGACCAAGTCGACGATCAACCATGTTCAAGCTCCTTGACGAGTTCCGCGTAGCACAGGGCGCCCTTCGAATGCGGGCTGTGATGGAATACCGATTGGCCGAAGCTTGCCGCTTCGACGAGGCTGGTGTCGCGCAGGATGACCGACCGCAAGAGCCGGTCGCCGAGATTCTTGCGCAGGTCGTCCAGGATCTCCATGGTCACCGGCTCGCGCAGGTCCACCATCGTCGGCAGGACGCCCCGCAGGGCTGCCTTGCCGGGGAACTCTGCAGCTGCTGCGTCCAGGCTGGCCAGCATCTGGCTGAGGCCATGCATGGCGAAGAACTCAGCCTGCACCGGCACCACGACCTGCTCGGCGATCTGCACGCCTGCCCAGCCCCATTCATCGAGGCGCGGCGGGCAGTCGATGACCAGCCAGTCGATGCGATCCTGGATCCGCGCGACCAGGTCCTTCAGCCGTTCCACGTCGATCGTCGCGCCGCGGGCCAGCGTCGAACCATCGCCCGGTGACGGCAGCAACCAGAGGTTGGTTGCGATGCGCGTGAGCCCTTCGAGCGCCTCATCCGTGACGGCGTCCTCTGCGATCGACTGCACGGCAATGGTCGCATTGCCTTGCGGATCGAGGTCGAAAAGGGCCGTGCGATGGCCTGCAAGCGCGAAGCCGTGCGCGAGGTGGATGGCTGTCGTCGTTTTGCCGACGCCGCCCTTTTGGTTTGCGAGCACAATCGAACGCATCTACGCCTCGTCGTCTGACCACGCCGAGCGCCGCGTACGTCGCGTCCATCCATGGACGCATCCGTCGCTTGCCGGCGGGATGCTAGCTACCTACTCTGCGAGCGAGAACCCCTCGCGGCAGATTCCTCTCGTTTGGACAGCGCACGTTGAACACCACCTCGATCCACGTGCGCAGCGCGCGCCTTGCCGTGATCGCGGCGGTGCGCCACGCCGGCTTCGCGCCGTGGTTCCTGGTGGTGGGGTGGGGGCTATTCGCGGCGCTGCAGGAGCCAGTGTTGTTCCGCAGCTACGGCATTCGATTGCCCTTTCAGGCCGCATGGCCGGCGGGCTTGGCCTTGCTCGCTGTGTTGGTCGCCAACTGCCCAAGGCCCCGATTGTTTTATCCGCAAGTACTTGTCGCGCAAGTACTTACAGCAATCCCTGTGATCGTCGTCGCCGCCGTACTCGCCGTCGTGGAGGGTGTACGCGGCTCCGCGGACGGCCTGCGCCTCACCGCTGGCTGGCTGGTTGGCAGCCTGGTGTTGACCACGCCCTTCGCCCTGCTCTTGCTGGCTGTGCGCGGGCTGCGGGCGCCAACGCGCATCCTGTGCACGGGGATCGCACTGCTCGTGGTTGCGACCCTCGCCGTGCGATTCGACGCCGACCCCTGGTCGTTGCGCACGCTCGCGGCAACGCTGTGCTTGGGATTGGCTGCCGGAGCCCTGGCCTGCAACCCACCTCGTCCCCATGCGCATCGGCATCCTCGGTGACATCCACAGCAACGCGGAAGCGTTGGACGCCGTCGTCGATGCGCTGCGCCACGACGGCGCGGACATCTTCGTCCAGGTGGGGGACATCGTCGGCTACGGCCCGGACCCGTCGCACTGCATCGATGTCGTGCGCGATCTCGGGTGCATCACCTGCATGGGCAACCACGACGCCGCGACGCTCGGGTTGCTCGACATGTCGTACTTCAACGACAAGGCGCGCGCCGCCGTCGAGTGGACGCGTCCTCGCTTGCGTCCGAGTGACATGGAGTTCCTGCGCAACCTGCGGCTCGTCGAGCAGCGCGCCGGGTTCACCGTCGTTCATGGCAGCCTGCACATGCCCGACCAGTTCGGCTACGTGATCAGCCGCGTCGAGGCGCAGCATGCGCTCGACGAGCAGACCACGCGGCTGTGCTTCATCGGCCACTCGCACTCGCCGTGCGTGTACCTGCGGCGCACGCCCAACGACCGCGAGATCGAAGCGCACGCGGACAGCGAGATCGACGTGTCCTACCGCGGCTGGCAGCGCGTGCTCGTCAACGTCGGCAGCGTCGGCCAACCGCGCGACGAGGATCCGCGCGCTGCCTACGGGCTCGTCGACACCGACGAGGAACGCGTGTGGGTCAAGCGCGTCGCGTATGACATCCCGGCCGTGCAGCAGAAGATCCTCGCCGCCGGCTTGCCGCACCTGCTGGCCTACCGCCTGGCGCTCGGCATCTGAGGCGACGCGCGCCATGCGACTCGCGTCCCTCGTCGTCGCCGTTCTCGCCGCAAGCGCCACGGCGCAGCGTTGGCACGACGTCCCGGCCGTCTTCCCGTCGGCGCCCGATGCGCTGCCGCAGGCGCTGCGCGACGCGCAATCCGACGCCCTCGTGCTGCTGGTCGCCTCGCATCCGGACGATCGCTACCTGTTGCCGGCGGCGTGGCTGCGCCGTGCGCATGGCGCGCGGGTCGCGCTGCTGCTCGCCACGCGCGGCGGCGGCGCGCAGAACAGCGCTGGCCCCGAGACCGGCGACGAGTTCGAACGCATCCGCACGCTCGAGGCCGAGGTCGGCTGCGCGCGCCTTGGCGTCGACGTCTGGCACCTCGGGCGCCCCGATGCCGGCTTCCGGCGGTCCGCCGCCGACACGCTTGCCGAGTGGGGGACGGACGCGACCATCGACGACCTCGCGCGGTTGCTGCGCCGCATCCGGCCTGACGTCGTGATGACCACGCACCACGCCGCCGAACAGCACGGGCACGACCTCGCGCTCATCGAACTGCTGCCGGCTGCGTTCGCGCGCGCGCGCGATCCGGCCTTCGCGAGCGCCGAGCCGCCGCACGCGGTCGCCGCGTACTGGACCGGACCCGACGATCGGCCGGGCCACGGCGTCCTCGACGTGCGCGTCGACGCGCCGGACGCGGAGCTCGGCCTGCCGCTGCGCGAGCACGCGTACGCGATCCTGCGCGCCGCGCACCGCAGTCCCGGCGCCCCGGCGCCGCTCGACGACGTCTTTCCGCCGACGATGCGCTTCGTCGCGCGCATCGCCCGGACGGATGGGGCGGGCGAGCAGGCGTTCGCGCTGCCGAGCGTGTTCGACGATGGGCGCTGGCCCGCGGCGGCGGGATCCTCCGTCGAGCTCGGTCGGCGGTTGGCTGCCTTGCCGGTCGCCGGCCCCAACCTGCTGGTCGAAGCGGTCGCCGCCGTGCGCGCTCTCGCGTCGGCGCGCGCGCAGGCTGGCGAAGGCGATGCCGCCGTCCGCCTGGACCGCCGCCTCGCTGCGGCGCGCCAGCTCGTTGCCTTGGCTGCCGGCGCGCATGTCCTCCTCGCTTGCGAGCCGGGCGTCGTGGCCGTTCCCGGGCCGGCCCTTGGCGTGCAGGCGACGGTCACCGCAGCGTCGCCGATGCAGTGGCGCGCGAGCGGTCGCGACGACCTGACCGTCGAAGGCGCCATCGACTTCCAATCGACGAGCACGGCAACGCTCCAGCTCCGTGCGCCCTCGACGTCGGGCGGCGATCCGATGGAGTCGCGGTTTCGCGCCGAGCGCTTCCTGCCGCCTTTCCGCGTGCGCGTCGAACTCCTGCTCCGCGACCTCGTGATCCCGATCGACCTCGTCGTGCCGGTCGAGCGGAGCGCGCCGGTGACCTTGCGCCCCCAGCCGCGGGCGCTGCTGTTGCCGACCGCGCGCCGCACGCTGCGCTTCACCGTCGAAGCGGCGCGGCACGGCGCGACGCCGACGCTCGGCGACGTCGAAGTGCGGGCCGCCGCTGGCTATGCGATCGCCGTCGACCGCCAGCCCGCCGACCTGCGCACTGCGATCCGCGTGGCCCTGCCGTTCGAAGTCACTGCGCCGGCGACGCGGCGCCCCGGCGTCGACGTGCTCCGCATCGGCATGGGGGACCTGCGCGTCGACCTGCCCGTGCACAAGGTCGACGTCGTCGTGCCCGCTGGTCTGCGCGTCGGCATCGTCCGCGGCAGCGACGACACGCTCGGCAACGTGCTCGGCGCCGGCGGCCTCGGCATCGCCATCACCGAACTCGACGACGCGTCGATCGCGAGCGCGGCGTTCGCCGGGCTCGACGCGATCGTCGTCGACATCCGCGCGCTGCGCGACCGACCCGCGGCACGGCGCGCGTTCGACCGCTTGCTCGACTTCGCGTCCGGCGCCGGCAAGCGCCTCGTCGTCCTCTACCAGAAGGACGTCGAGTTCCAGCCGCCGGGCGAGGACTTCGTCGGCGCGCCGTTCCGGCCGTTCGTCATCGGCAAGGCGCGCGTGACGCGGGCCGACGCGCCGGTGCGCATGCTTCGACGCGAACACCCGTTGCTCACGCATCCCAATCGCATTCGCGCCGAGGACTGGGATGGCTGGGAGCAGGAACGCGCGCTCTACCTGCCGTCGTCGTGGGCAAGCTCCTGCGAAGAAGTGCTCGAACTGCACGATCCCGGCCAGCCGCCCGAGCGCGGCGCGTTGCTCCATGCGCGCCACGGCGACGGTGAGTACGTCTACTGCGCGCTGTCGCTGTGGCGTCAGCTCAAGAAGCTGCACCCGGGCGCCGTGCGCTTGTTGGCCAACCTGCTGTCGCCGACGCCGCGCGCCGGCGACTAGAGGCCCGGCTCAGCCGCGGCCGCGGCCGAGCCACAGGCCGGCGACGAGGTTGGCGGCGACCAGAGTGCCGGTAGCGAGCGCCGTCGAGCCGGTCTTCCACCACAGCAGGACCGACCACGTCGCGCCCAGCGCCGCCACTGCGAGCGGCGCGCGCAGCGACACTGGCTCGACGAGAGGCGTCGCCGCGGGCGCGGTGGCGGGAGCCGCCGCCAACTGCGTCGCTGCCGTCGTCGCTTGCTGCACGGCGTCGCCGAGTCCGCCGAGTCGCTCGTCGAGTTGCTGCACGGCGGCGACGTTCGCTGCCAGCATTTCGCCCTGTCGGCCCAACTCGGTCCGCAAGTCGGCCAGCGCCGGCGACACGTCCGGCGGCGTCACCGCGCGCAGCTGCTCGAGCGCCGCGGTCAGGTTCGTCTGCACCTGCTCGAGCGCAGTCAGCACGTGGTGCTGCATCTGCTCCAACTCGGAATCGGCGCGACTCGGCGCAGCCGACGCCACGGTGGGCGGGGGCGCTGGCGGCGCGGTGGTCTCGCTCGCGTTCGCGACCGCAGCAGCCGGCGCCGCGGCCGCGACTGCGGCGGGCTGGGCGACTTCTTCGACAGCGGTCATCGGCTCGGCGATCGCGACCGCGACGGCGGCTTCTGCGTCGGACTCCGGCGACCACTCCGTCGCCGTCGGGGCCGTGAACTCTTCGGCGCTCGACGCGTCGAGCACGGCGACGTCGCCGTCGGTGTCCGGCTGCCACGCGGCCGAATCGTTCGTCGCGCAGGCGGCGAGTCCGTGGCTCGTCACCAGCTCACCGTCTTCCTCGACGGGCTCGAGCGTCGGCAGCTCGTCCGCGTCGACGACCTCGGTCGCGGCGACCGTGCTGGTCTCGGCGACCGCGTCGTTCGCAGCCGTCACCGGCTCTTCCTCGACGGGCTCGAGCGTCGGCAGCTCGTCCGCGTCGATGACCTCGGTCGCAGTGACCGTGCTGGTCTCGGCTACCGCGTCGTTCGCAGCCGTCACCGTCTCGTGCTCGATGGGCTCGAGCGTCGGCAGCTCGTCCGCTTCAACAACCTCGTTCACTGCGACCGTGCTGGTCTCGGCGACCGCCTCGTTCGCAGTCGTCCCCGTCTCGTACTCGACGGGCTCGAGCGTCGGCAGCTCGTCCGCTTGA
>JBEITC010000466.1:0-3223 GCA_040375075.1 Planctomycetota bacterium
CCGATGCGCCGGCACCGCTTCTGGCGCGTGTCCACACCGCCCCAACTTGGAACGCCCATCGCCGCGGCCGCCGCCCCTATCCCATCCCAGGCCTTCCACGCCCTCACCGCTGCGGTTGGCGTCGCCATTGCGCCCGCGCCGCCTCGAGCGCGTGTCCACACCGCCCCATCTTGGCCCGCCCATCGCCGCGGCCGCCGCCCCTTCTCCCATCCCAGGCCTTCAACGCCCTCCCCGCCGCAGTTGGCGTCGCCATTGCGCCCGCGCCGCCTCAAGCGCGTGTCCATACCGCCCCATCTTGGCCCGCCCATCGCCGCAATACGCCCTCCCCGCCGCGGTTGGCGTCGCCAATGCGCCCGCGCCGCTTCAAGCGCGTGCCCACACCGCCCCAACTCGTCTCGCCCGTCGCCGCGTCCCGCAGCACCAGCACCCGCACCCGCACCAGTGCGAGCCCTTCGCCGCCTACAACCGCCCCACCGCCACCCCGAACGCGCACGCCATCGGCAGACCCATCCACAACACCGCCCCCACCGCCCACCAGCGCGGGCTCTGCGCAGCATGCGGCTGGAGCAGCAACAGCCCGAACGGCGCCAGCGCCGCCGCGCCCGCGGCCAGCGGCGGCAGGTCAGCGAGGTGCATGCCAACGCCGACGAACAGCACGTGTGCGAGCGCGATCCAACCGCCGTCGGCGACCGCGAGCGAAAACGGTTGACGCCACAGCGACGTGCCGGCGGCGGCGCCGATCGCGGCAGCCACTGCGCCGCAGAGCTGCGCCAGCAGCCCGCTGTGCGCGACGGTCAGCAGCACCGCGTCCGCCGACAGCAACCCCGACAGCACGACCGCAGGCATCGTCGTCTGCGGCGCGTTGGCGAGCGCGCGACGGCCAACCAGCGTCGCCAGCACGGCGAGCAGCCCGCCGCCGCCGACGTGCAGGAACACGTCGGCATTGCTCCAGCGCTGCGCCAGCTTCTGCAGCACGACGAACACGGCGAACGCCGCCAGCGCCGACGCGAACACCGTCGCGACCTTGCCGCGCAGCGCGCCGAAGCCCTCGAGCGTCGCCACGACGCCGGCTGCCACCAGCGCCCAGACGAGCCACTGGCGACCATCCGGCCTGGCCCACAGCTCGTGCGGCCACGCCGGCAGTTCCTTCAGCAGCCAGAACGCGACGAACACGCCGACGGCCATGGCGAGGCCGAGCAGGCGCGCGCCCTTCGTGCCGACGAGCAGCAGCGCTGCCGCGATCGGCGGGAGCGCGCCCTTCAGCACGACGACGGGATCGGGCAGCTCCACCGGGTCACTTCGCCGGGACGAGGACCAGGTCGAGGCGCATCGTCACCTCGTCACCGAGGGCGCCGCCTTCGACGCCGTAGTTCATGCCGAAGTCGCTGCGCTTGATCGTGAACTCGCTGCTGTAGCCGACGCGCTTGCCCTTCATCTCGGACGCGCCGACCTTCTGCGCGACGATCGTGACGGCCTTGCTCTTGCCCGCCAGCGCCAGCTCGCCCGCGATCTCGAGGTCGTCACCCTTCGCCTTCACGGCCGTGCTGGCGAACGTGATCTCCGGGTTCTCCTTGGCGTTGAAGAAGTCGGCGTTCTTCAGGTGGCCGTCGCGCTGCGCGTTGTTGGTGTCGACGCTGTCGACCGGGATCGCGATCTTGACGCTCGTCGCCTCGGGCTTCTTCGGATCGAGCGTGACCGTGCCACCGACGCTGTCGAACGCGCCGGTGAACCACGAAGCGCCCATGTGCTTGATGCGGAAGGTCACGCTGCTGTGGCCGCCGTCGACCATCCAGTCGTTGGGACCGGCCGCGTCGGCGGCGGGCGTCGTCGGCAGGCAGAGGAGCGCGAGGGCGAACGGGACGGCGAGCAGGGTCTTCATGCGGTTGGAGTCCGGTGTGTTGGTCTCAGGAGGCGCGGGTATGGCACGCCCGCAACGGCGGCACAAGGGCGACGAACCCCCGGCACGCGGTCACGGTAGTTCGCCGCACAGGTCGGCGCACTCGCCATCCGCGGCGTACTGGCCGAGCCGGAACACGAGCGTCCGGTAGTTGCGGATGTCGAGCACCGCGAGCGACTGGATCGCGCGCAAGGCCATGAGATCGCGGCGGACCGCCGGACCGGCGGCGGCGGCCGTGCGCAGCGCCGCGTCGGCCTGCGCTCCCGGTGACGCACCGGGTGGCAACGCCCGCCATGCGTCGATCACGACGCGGGCGCCGGCGTGGTCGTCGGCGTACGCCGCGCGCAGCGCCCGCAACTCGAGCGCGGCGAGACCGAGCGGATGCCGTCGCGCAAAGGCGTCGACCGGGTGGCGCGCGATCAGCCCGCGCAGCGCGAACCACGCGCGCCGCAGCATGCCGTCTGCGAAGCCTTGGCGGATGAGCGCAGGCATCGTCTCGGCCAACCAGCGCTCGGCGCCGGCGAGCGTGCGGCAACGGTCGACGTCGCAGAGCCACGCCATCGTCGCCGCCTGTTCCCCCGCCGCTCCGTCCACGGCGAGCGGGCACGCGGCGAGCCGCGCGTGCAGCGCCCTGACGCGCGCCCGCGCCGACGCCGCCTCTTCGCGCAGCCGCGCGGCGTCGCGTTCGCGCACGTGCAGGTACCTCAGATCGCGCTCGAACCCGGGCTCCGCGGCGAACGCCGCGCGCGCCGTCCAGCCCGCCGGCGCGCCGGCGTACTCGGGATCGAGACGCAACCGCATGCGGATCGCCTCGAGCAGGCCGGGCGCCTTCATGCGGTGGATCTTGCGCAGCGCCACTGCGAACGGCGCCTCGCCGGCCTCGCGGCGCTGCATCGCCAGTTCGGGGTCCAGCACTTCGCGCACGATCTGGCGGACGCGTCCGACGAGCCAGCCGAGCGAGCGCAGCGCGCGCCACGCCAGCAACGCCGGCAGCAGCAGCGCGCGGCCGTGCGAGAGCCGGCGGCGGAAGAACCGCAGCGGGTTGAAGCTGCGTTCCTGCTTGGGCAGACGGTGCACCGGCCGCGTGCCGAAGATCTCGCGCACCATCGTGCGTCGGTCGATGCGCACCACCGCCAGCACCTCCTCGCCGAACACCGCGGCGATGTGGCGATCGCGCTCGGGATCGCCGCCGACGAAGTCGAGCGCGGTGAACTCGGCGGCCGGATAGCCGGCGCCGGCCTTGCGCGCGCGCTCCTTCAGCGTGCGGCCGCCGCGCGGATCGCGGCGCCGCGCCAGCCACTCGGCCATCGCCGCCTTGGCCGCCGC
>JBEITC010000506.1:0-2809 GCA_040375075.1 Planctomycetota bacterium
GCCGTCGCAGGCAGGCCGTCGCAGGCAGGCCGTCGCAGGCAGGCCGTCGCAGGCAGGCCGTCGCAGGCAGGCCGTCGCAGGCCGGCCGTCGCAGGCAGTTCGTCGCAGGCCGGCCGGTCGTCGCAAACGTCGCGCGCTGCGCGCATGTGCGACCTGCGCTGGCCAAGAATGACGCCACGGCGACCGAGCGTCCGCGGCGTCGCCAGCCGACACGGTGGGACGCGCCGACGCGCTCGATGGCCGTTCGCGCTGGTGCGAGCGCGCGGCAAGGCCGACGGCGCGGCCAGCGCCTTGCGTCTTCTTCGCATGCGTCAGCCGCAGTCGTCGGCGAGCCATTCGTCGAGGCCCGGACGTCACCGCTGCCACTCGACTGGTTCGGAACGTCCGTTCCGAGTCACCTCGCCGATGGCTGCCCTAAACACACAGCCTGCCCTGAAAACACAGGCTGCCCTGAAAACACAGGCTGCCCTGAAAACACAGCCTGCCCTGAAAACACAACCGCCCCGCGGTTCGTCACCGCAGGGCGGGTTGGCCGTCGCGTCGGACGGAAGTGGCTCCTCGAGTAGGACTTGAACCTACGACCCGGTGATTAACAGTCACCTGCTCTACCAACTGAGCTATCGAGGATCGCTCGACGGGCATCGGCCCGTTCGGGGCGGAAACCTTAGCGGCCGACCGCAGGCGGTCAAGAACTCGCTGCCGCCGACCAGCAGACCCGGGCCGGAAACGGCGGCGGGCCGTTCCGTCGGTGACGGAACGGCCCGCGGCAGGCGGCCCGAGGGGCCGAGAGCTTGCGGCGCGCGGCTCAGCTCTTGGGAGCCGGGCCGAACTTGCGCAGGCGCAGTTCCTTCGTGCCTTCCAGCGCCTTCTTGGCGGCGTCCTCGGTGAAGACCTTCTTGGACTTCACGAAGACGAGCGCCTTGCTGTTGAGGCCGTTGGGGTGCACGCGGATGACACCGTCCAGCTTGCTCAAGACGTCACGCGTCTCGATGGCGGTGCCCATTCAACCTAGTCCGGAGATCGCCAGTTCGTAGATCTCCTCGGCCTTCGGCAGATCGACCTCGGCGAGGCTCTTGATGGCGATGCCCTTGCCGGCGCGCCCCTTCTCGAGCGCGACGTTCAACTCCGCGATCTCCGGCGCCTTCTTGCCGGCGAGCTCGAAGTAGCCGACACCCGTGGTGTCGAACTGCAGGTTCTTGATCGTCTTGTCCTTTTCGAGGATCGCACGGACCCTCGCAGCCTGTGAGGCGGCGCCTCAACCGCTGATGCCGGACGCTTCGATCTTCCAGAGCTTCTCGGTCGGTTCGGTCGCCTTCGCCGGCTGCGCTTCGGTCTGCGCCATGGCCGTCGTGGCGAACGCGAACGCGGCGAGCAGCACGCTTGCCTTGATTCGCATCGGTGACTCCTGATTGGTCGCGCCTTCGGCCGGGCTGGCCGTCAGCGACGTCCCCGCACTATCGGCGGCTGGCCCGGTCGAGGCAAACCCCGCGCCCGGGAACTTCGGACGGGGGATTCCCTACGGACCGGCGAAGCGCCACGCCGGCAGGTCCCGCGGCGGGCGCGCCTTGGCAAGGGCGGCGCGCAGCACGGCGATGGGTATGGAGTTCTGCCGCAGGACCGCGTCGTGGAAGGCCTTCTCGGTCCAGCCGCCGGACCCGACCAGCTCCCCGTGCAGGGCGCGCAGCTGCAGGCCGCCGAGCATGTAGGCAGCCTGGTAGAGCGGGGGGTACAGCCCGCCGACAGACCGGCGCACCTCGCCCTCGGCGGCGGCGCGCTCGTGGCCGACGCGTTCGATCAGGTACTCGACGCACTGCGGCCCGGTCCAGCGGCCGAGATGGAAGTTGAGCGAGAAGACGATGCGGGCGCAGCGGTGCTTGCGCCAGTAGAGCATGCCGACCTTGTCCTCCGGCGTGCGGCCGAGGCCGAGGTCGTAGAGGCGCATCTCCCAGTACAGCGCCCAACCCTCGATCCAGAACGGCGTGTCGAACGGCGCGCGGTAGCTGCGGTGGCGCGCCTGCATGTGCTCCTGCAGCCAGTGGCCGGGGATCAGCTCGTGGTGCACCGTCGCGCGGCAGAAGTGCTCGTTGTTGCTGCGCAGCGCCTGCAGCTTCTCGATGTGCGCCATCGCGTCCGTCGGGAACGAGACCTGGATGGTCTCGCCGCCGAGGAAGAACGGGTTCGTGCGCTGCGCCTCGCGCGACATCATGCCCATGCGCCAGCACTCCTTGGCCAGCGGCGGGATGGTCAGCAGGTCGCGCGCCTCGAGGAAGTCGATCGCTTCGTGCGCGAGTTCCTTGACCAGCTGCGGCTGCTCGCCGGGCGCGCGGTGGCGGCGCTTGACCAGTTCGAGCGCCGCGCGCCAGTCGGCGGCGCCCATCGCTTCGGCGGCCTTCGCCATCTCGGCGTCGCACCACGCGAACTCGCGCTCGGCGATCGCGACCAGCTCGGCCGGCGTGTACGGGATGCGCTCGAAGCCGAGCTCGCGCAGCAACGCGCCCTCGCCGATCGGGTCGCCGACGAGCGAGCGGTCGGCGCCGGCGGGGGCGGCGGCACGCAGGGCCTCGTCGAGCTGGCCGAGCGCCTCATCGGCGGCGCGGTAGGGGGCGCGGACCCACCAGCCGAACTCCGGGTCGTAGCCGTCGCGGAACTCGAACCACTGGCGCAGCGCCGAGCGCAGGCCGGCGAGCCGCAGCGTCGCGGGACCGGGCTGGTTCGGCGGCAGCTCTTCGCGCTTGCCGGCCAACGCCTGCTTGGCGGCGATGGCCGCGTCGGCGATCGCGTGCACGGCGTCGGCGGCGGTGCGCGCCGC
>JBEITC010000593.1:0-2054 GCA_040375075.1 Planctomycetota bacterium
CAGCAGGTGCGGCCGCAGCGTCGCCTGCCAGTCGGCGCTCGGCGTGCCGGCGCCGAACGTCGCCTCGATCGCGCCGCGCATGCGCCGCAGCGGCAGCGCCGTGCCGTCGATCGCCAGCGCCGCGCGGTAGCCGAACAGGTGCCCGGCCATCGTCGACAGCAGGAAGGCGTGCGCCGGGTGCACGGCGGGCACGTGGATCGTCGCGGCGGCGGCGCCGAAGCGCGCTTCGCCGGCGGTCGCGATCACGATCGGGCAGCCCTTGTGCGCCTTGAAGATCGCGACCTCCTTGGCGACGTCGTCGGCGGTCGAACCGCCGAGCCCGGCGGCGCAGACGAGCACGAGCGGCTCGGTCGACAGGTCGATGTGCTTCTTGTCCTCGGTCGCGTCGCAGGCGATCGACTTGTAGCAGAGCTCGCTGAGCTTGATGCGGACCTCGGCGGCGGCGACGCGGTTCTTGCCGTTGCCGACCAGCGCCCACGAACGGCGCTGCGGCGCGTGCGCCTCGGCGATCGCCGTGATCGCCTCGTCCTGCGCCAGCACGGCGCGCATCGCCGTCGGCAGCGCGCGCAGCGCGGTCAGCAGTTCGTGCTCGCGGGCGTCGTCGGCGACGCCGGCCGCGCGAGCGAGCGCGAGCGCCAGCAGCTGGCCGGCGGCGCACTGCGCGTAGAAGGCCTTGGTGCTGGCGACGCTCATCTCGACGTCGCGGCCGTCGCTCGTGTAGAGCACGCCGTCGGCCTTGTCGGTCAGGTCGCTGCCGCGGCGGTTGACGATCGCGAGCACGCGGGCGCCGCGGGCGCGCACGAGGTCGACGGTGCGGTTGGTGTCGGTGGTGGTGCCCGACTGCGACACGGCGATCACCAGCGTGTCGCGCATGTCGTCGCGCATCTGGAAGCCGCTGAGCTCGGTCGCCGGCAGCGCCTCGACGGCGATGGTCGCCTTGGCGAGCGCGTCGGCGACGAAGCCGGCGACCGCCTGGCCGGCGACCGCGGCGGTGCCCTGGCCGATCACGAGCACGCGGCGCACGCCGCCGGCGGCGAGCGCCTGGCGCACGACCGGCGGCAGCGAGCTGTCGGGCAGGGCGACGCGCAGGCGTGCGCCGTCGGCGACGATGCGGCCGCGCAGCGTCTTGCGCAGCGATTGCGGCGCTTCGCCGATCTCCTTGTGCAGGAAGTGGCGGAACGTCCCGCGGTCGATGTCGCGCGTGGTGACCCCGGCGGTCGCGAGTTGCCTGTCGGCGACCGGCAGCGGCGTGCCGTCGTACGACATGCGCGCGATGCCGGCGATCTCGCCGGCGCGGGCGCGGTCGAGCAGCACGACCTGGCCGCGCGAGCCGGCGGGACCCTGCGGGTTGCCCGGCGTCTCGCCGTCCATGCGCAGGTAGCGGCCGCACTCCTCGACGACGCCGTACGGCTCGCTGGCGACGACGAACGTGTCCTCGGCGCAGCCGACGTACAGCGCCTGGCCCGAGCCGCGCAGGGCCAGCGCGAGCTGATGCGGCTCGCGGCTCGACGCGGCGGCGATCGCCACCGAGCCGGTGAACGTCGCCACCGTGCGGCGGAAGGCGTCGGCCAGCGGCTTGCCGTCGCGCATCTGGCGCGAGACCAGCACGGGGATCACCTTGGCGTCGGTGGTGATCGCTTCGTGCAGGCGCAGGCCTTCGCTGCGCACGAGGTCGTGGTGGTTGTCGACGTCGCCGTTGAGCGCGCCGAGCACGAGCGGACCCGCGGCGTCGCCGAGCTCCTCGTGCGTGAGCGGATGCGCGTTGGCCTCGCTGATGATGCCGACGCTCGCCCAGCGCGTGTGGCCGAGCACGAGCGCTTCGGCGCCCGGCTGGCGCAGCGCGGCGCGCAGCAGCCGGTCGGCCATGATCGACGCGCGCAGCGCCTTGACGTTGTCGCCGAGCTCGCCGATCTCGGCGGCGTGCTTGTAGACGAACACGAGGCAGCCGGCTTCGGCGCGCACCGAGCCGTCCTGGAACAGCGGGTCGTTGTCGCGCGCGGTGCGCAGCGAACGCAGCGCCGGCGCGTCCGGGTCGACGCCGGTGACGAGCACCG
>JBEITC010000669.1:0-1571 GCA_040375075.1 Planctomycetota bacterium
CGGCGAACCGGGCGTCGAGATCGTGGCGGCGGACCTGGAGAACGCGCCGTGGCCGCTGCCAGGCCGCGCCTTCGCCGCGGTCGTCGTCGTCAACTACCTGTGGCGACCGCTGTGGCCCGACTTGCTGGCCGCGGTCGAGCCGGGCGGCGCGCTGCTCTACGAGACCTTCGCCGTCGGCAACGAGCGCTTCGGCCGGCCGCGCAACCCGGACTTCCTGCTGCGCGAAGGCGAGCTGCGCGACGTCGCCGAAGCCGCCGGCTTCACGGTCGTCGAATGCGGGCACGGCGAGGAAGGCGACCCGCCGACGTGCGTGCGCCAACGGCTCTTCGCCGTGCGGCCGGCTACAGCCAGTCGCGATTCCTGAACCAGCGCAGCATCAGCAGCGCCATGCCGAGCATCGCCGCGAGGCACGCCGGGTAGCCCCACCACACGCGCAGCTCCGGCATCCAGTCGAAGTTCATCCCGTACACGCCGACGAGGAACGTCAGCGGGATGAAGATCGTCGAGATGATCGTCAGCAGCTTCATCACCTCGTTGAGGCGGTGATTGACGTGGCTGAGGTGCAGGTCGAGCAGGCCCGAAGTGAGCTCCCGCTGGCTCTCCAGCAGGTCGATCAGCTGCACGACGTGGTCGTGCACGTCGCGCAGGTACGGCCGCACCTCGGGGCCAAAGCGCCGGCCTTCGCCGCGCGCCAGCGCGCTGGTCGCCTCGCGCAGCGGCCACACGGCGCGACGGAGCTCCAGCAGCGCGCGCCGCACCGCGTGCAGCTCGGCGACGGCCTGGCGCGGCTCGCCGTCACCGACGATCGCCGCCTCGACCGCCTCCAGGCGGTCGTCGAGCCGCTCGAGCGACGGGACGTACGCGTCGACGACGGCGTCGAGCAGCGCGTAGGCGAGGTAGTCGGCGCCGCGCTTCTGCAGCTGGCCCTTGGGATCCCGCAGGCGCTGCCGCACGAGGTGGAAGCAATCGCCTTCGCGCTCCTGCACGCTCACGACGAAGCGGTCGCCGACGAACAACGCCAGCTGCTCGGTCTCGGCCGGCCGGTGCGCGTCGATCATGCGCAGCACCAGCAGCGCGTGGTCGTCGTAGTCCTCGGCCTTGGCGCGCTGGCCGACATTGGCCGCGTCCTCGAGCGCGAGGCGATGCAGTCCGAACTCCTGGCCGAGCGCCTGCAGCATCGGCACGTCGCCGAGGCCGACCACGTCGAGCCACAGCACGCCGTCGCGCTGGCGCAGCGCCCGCAGCTCGGCGAGCGTCGGCGCGTGCTTCTCGACGATGCCCGCGGGCCCGTACGCGAACACCGACAACTGCAGCGGCAGGGCGTCCGCCGGCGGCGAGATCGTGCCCGGCGACGCGCCGACCTGGGTCGTGCGGTGGCGATGACGACGCGCCCGCCGGCCGCCGGTGGCGGCAGGCGGCGTCGGCGGGACGGGCGACGAGGGCGGCGTCGGTTCGCTCACGCCGCGCATTGTGCCGCGCGACGCGGCAGCGCGCCCCTCACTTCGCGAGACCGGCGAGCACGGCGGCGGCCAGCGGCGCGGCGGCGCGTGCGACCTTGGCCTCGTCGGGCA
>JBEITC010000089.1:0-10536 GCA_040375075.1 Planctomycetota bacterium
CCGCCACCGCCAGCGCCCCGACGAGGTGCGCGGCGGCCTCGGCGCCGATGCCGGCGGCGACCAGCGGCGCGAGCAACAGCGGGTAGCCGGGCGGGAACACCGGGCCGGTGGCGGCAGCGACGTCGCCGGCGGCGAAGCGCTCGGCCATCCACAGGTAGCTGACGCCGTCTTCGCCGGGCACCGGACTGCGGCGGGCGAGCACGAGGCACCACGTCGCCAACGCGGCGGCGAGCGGCAGCAGGCGGAGCGGCGAGGGCGCCGTCTGTTCGCGCGGTTGCAGGTACGGACTAGGCGGTGGGGCCATCGTGGCGATCGGCTACGGAGTCAGGCTACTTCCTGCCTGCGACGAACTGAGGAGCATTCCCTCACCCTGTTCCGCCCTAGATCGCCCGTCAGACGGGATGACGACGTGACACGACCTACCAAGATCCAAGCCGCGTCCGACGAGGCGCCGGACGTGCCGCCGCACGCGCCCACGGGCGTGCCGGTGGAATCCCTGCGCGACCTCGAGCGCGCCCGCCTGCTGGGCGACGTCGAAGCAGCCGACTTCTGCGAGCGATCGAACGTGCCGTTCGCGCTGCTGTCGGCCACCTGCGAGGTGCAGTGGGCCAACGAAGCCTGCGCGCGCATGCTCGGCGTCGATCGCGCGGCGCTCGTCGGCATGAAGCTCGCCGAGCTGTTCCTCGAGCCGGAGACGTGCGCGCACCTGATGGCGCGGCTGCGCATGGACGGCCAGATCCACGGCGGCACGGCCCGCCTGCGCCGTGGTGACGGCGTGGTGACGCACTGCTCCTTCGACGCCGTCGCGCGCATCGCCGACGGCGAGTTCGCCGGCGTGCGCTGCGTGCTCCGCGACGAGACCGAGCGCGTCGGCGACGACGCCCACGCAGAGAGCCTGCGCCGGCTCTACGCGATGGCGCTCGAGCTGTACTGCACCATCGACGGCAGCTTCCACTTCGTCGAGCTCAACCCGGCGTGGGAGCGCACGCTCGGCTGGTCGATGGACGAGATGCGCGCGCATCCGTTCGAGTGGTTCGTGCACCCGGACGATCTCGAGTCGACGCGTGAGGTCGTCCGCCGCGTGTTCGCCAAGGGCGGCGAGATCCACGGCTTCGAGAACCGCTACCGCTGCAAGGACGACAGCTACCGTCACCTGTCGTGGATCAGCTCGATCGTCGACGGCGCGTTGCTGGCGAGCGCCCGCGACGTGACCGACGAGGTGCGCGCCCGTGAGAGCGCCAAGCGCAAGGCCGACGTCCTGTCGATGGTCGCCGAGATGCAGGCGAAGTTCATCCAGGGTGGCGCCGACGCCGCGTGGTGGGACTTCACGCTCGGCGAGCTGCTCGAGCTGACCGGCAGCGAGTACGGCTTCGTCGGCACCTCCGGCGCCGACGCCGACGGCCCGTTCCTGCGCACCAAGTCGCTGACCAACATCGCGTGGGACGACGAGACGCGCGCCTTCTACGCCAAGCACGCGCCCGTCGGCATGGTGTTCCGCAACATGAACACGCTGTTCGGGCACGCGATCCTGCGGCGCGAGATCGTCGTCGCCAACGACGTCGCCAACGATCCGCGCGCGAGCGGCCGGCCGGCCGGCCACCCGCCGCTGAACACGTTCCTGGCGCTGCCTGTCGGCGATGGCGACAACATGATCGGCCTCGTCGGCCTCGCCAACCGCGCCGGCGGCTACGACCAGGAGCAGGTCGAACTGATGGCGCCGGCGCGCATCCTGCTCGACGCCATCTTCCGCAACGTCGAGGCCGATCACGACCGCTCGACGGCAGATGCGCGCCTGCGCGCGATCATCGACAACGCGGGCGACGGCATCGTGACCATCGGCGAGGACGGCACGATCCTGGCGGTCAACCCGGCCGCCACCGCCATCTTCGGCTACGCCGCCGGCGAGCTGGTCGGCCGGAACATCAAGATCCTCACGCCGGAGCCGATCCGGTCCGAGCACGACGGCTACCTCGCGCGCTACAAGTCGACCAGCGAGAAGCGGATCCTCGGCATGCCGCGCGAGTTCACCGCCGTGCACAAGGACGGTTCGCCGGTGCCGGTCGAGGTGCGCATCACCGAGTCGATCGTCGAGGGCCGCCGCCAGTTCACCGGCATCGTGCGCGACATCGCCACGCGGCGCCGCGCCGAGGAGCAGGCGAAGGCGATCGAGGCCGAGCGCGAGGCCTTCGCGCAGCAACTCGCCGCCGCGAAGGAACTGCAGGACCGCGTGCTGGAGTCGTCGTCCGCGGGCCTGCTGGCGCTGCGCGCCGACGGCCGCGTCGCGCTCGGCAACTCGCGCGTGCGCGAACTGATCCCCGGCGTCATCGGCCTCGCTGCCGACGTAGCACCCGTCGGCGGCCTGCCGGCGGTCCTCGAGGCGCTGTTCCCGCGCCAGGCGGCAGCCAGGGGCCTCCTGCCCGAGTCGGCCGGCGGCCGTGCCGAACGCTCGCCCGTCCGCCTGCTCGGCTGCGGCGTCGACGGCGTCGACATCCCGCTCGAGGTCGGCGCTGCCAGCATCGAGATCGACGGCGCCGAAGGCCGCCGCGAGCAGGCGCTGCTGCTGACGATCACCGACCTGCGCGACCAGGAGGCGATGCGCGCCCAGCAGCTGCTCAACGCGTCGCTGGAGCAGCGCGTCGCCGAGCTGCGGCTCCACCAGCGGCAGAACGAGATCACCTCGGAGTGCGTCGAGCTGCTGCAGAGCAGCATGACGATCAAGGAAGGCCTGGACGTGCTCGCGCGCTTCGTCTCGCGCATGTTCCCCGAGGCGACGGCGACGCTGTACGCGCGCGCCGGCGACGGTGGCGAGCTGACCTGCCTGCACCACGTCGAGCGCCACGGCGGCAAGCCGCCGATGGAGATGATGGACGCGGCGCACTGCTGGTCGTTGCGCACGCGCCGCGCCTACGCGACGTGGCCCGGCCGCGGCTACCTGCCTTGCTCGCACGAGCACGACGCCGGCAACGGCGTCGTCATGTGCGCGCCGGTCACCTCGCTCGACAGCACCGTCGGGGTGCTGACCGTGCGGTTCCCCGAGGCGCTCGGGTTGGGGCAGAGCGACGACGGCATGAAGGCGTCGTTCGCGCAGTTCTCGGCGACGGTGCAGAGCGTGTCGGGCGCCATGTCGGCGATCGCGCTGCGCGAGTCGCTGCAGCGCCTCGCGCTCGTCGACGAGCTGACCCAGGTGCCCAATCGCCGCGCCTTCCAGGTGGAGTCCCAGCGGGCCATCGCGCGGCTGCGCCGCACCGGCGAGCCGGTGCTCGCGGCGCTGCTCGACGTCGACCACTTCAAGTCGATCAACGACACGCTCGGCCACGAGGAGGGCGACCGCGTGCTGCAGCGCATCGCCTCGCTGATGCGCGAGTTCTTCCGCGAGGGCGACCTCATCGGCCGCATCGGCGGCGAGGAGTTCGGCATCCTGCTGCCCGGCGTGACGCCGGAGATCGGCGCGCGCCGGCTCGAGCAGCTGCTCGTCCGCATCCGTTCCACCGTGGTGGTCGCCGGCCGGCCGGTGACCGCGTCGATCGGCTATGCGCACGCGCAGGATCCGCTGGCGGCCAACTACGAGGACCTGATGCGCCGCGCCGACGAAGCCCTGTACCGCGCCAAGGAGACCGGGCGCGACCGCATCGTGCGGGCGAACTGAGCGCGGCGGCCGTCAGGTCGCGCGCGCGTCGTCGGCCGCATGCGGACGCGCTCCGGCCGGGCGCGCGGCTGCGGGGTGGGGCGGGCGCCGCACGACGGCGGGGGAAGCGGCGAGCGGCTGTGCGGTATCCTGTGCTGCCATGCCCGATCCGCTCGACGACGCGCTGCGCGCCGGACGCCTCGACCTCCACGGCCGCACCAAGGCCGAGGCCGAAGCGGCGCTGCGCGCGTTCGTGGCCGGCGCACGGGCGCGCGGCACGCTGGTCGTGACGGTGATCCACGGCCACGGCACCGGCGCCCTGCGCGAGCACGTGCGCAAGCTGCTCGACGCCATGGCCGACGCGGTGGCCGACTACGGGCCGCTGCCGCCGCGCGAGGGCGTCGGCGTCAAGCTGCGCCTGCGCGGCGCTCCGGCCGAGACGCCAGCGCCGAAGGGGAGCGCCGAGCACGTAGCCGGCGCCCGCGACCTGCTGCGCGCCGCCCGGCGGCTCGAGCCGCCGGGTCGGTGACCGTCACTTCGGCGGCGTCTTCGCCGCGTCGGCGGGCGTCGCCGGCTTCTTCACGACCGCGTCGAGCAGCTCGCGCACCAGCTGCTTGTGCGCGTCGTCGTCCGGCGGCGCGCCGCTGAAGATCGTCTCGACCACGACGCGGTCGCGGACGGCGTCGATGGTGGACACGTCGATCTTGGTGACGCCGGCGCGGATCGACTTGCGCTGCAGGTGCCCGACGAGGCCGTCCTCGGCGACCGGCGTCGCCGTGCCGCCGACGATGCGGACGGCGCCGGTCTTCATCGCCTCGTCCTTCCTGCGGCCGAGCTCGGCGGCCAGCTCGATCCAGCGCTGCGCGCTCGCCGCCGAGTCGAACTCCATCACCGCGAGGATCACGCTCTTCGACTGCGGGCGATCGAGCGGCACGGCCTGCACGGCGCGACCGGCGCGCACCGAGCGCACGAACGCGTCGACGTCGGCCTGCGGCAGCAGCGTCAGGCCCGACGCGATCTGCTTGCCGGTCAGGTCCATGCGCGTCGCCCGCCATTCGTCGCCGAGCCACGCCTCGAGCCGCGCGAGCGCGGGCTCGGCGTCGTAGAGGGCCGCCGGACGCGTCGCCGGATCGAGGTACCACTGCGGATGCAGCACGGTGTCCTGGTCGGCCGGCGGCGCCGTGAACACGCGCGCGGCGCCGCGTCCGGCGTCGGCGGCCAGCACGGCGGCGACGAACGCCTCGCCGTCGTGGTAGGCGAACGCCATCGACGCCGCGCTGGCGCGCGCGAGCAGCAGCACCGCCTCGCCGCCCTTGCCGACGCTCGCCGGCACCTGGGCCACCGCCTCGCGCATGGCAGTGAAGCCGTCCATCCAGCCGTTCTGCCCGCAGATGCGGCGGGCCTGCAGCTGCGCGTGGCCTTCGATCACGGCGTTCAGCGCCGTCGCCGCCTCGCTCGTCTTCGCCGTCTGCAGCCGCGCCGTGAAGTCGAACTTGCGGTCGTCGTACGCGTGGCAGAGTTCGTGCACCATCACGGCGCGCAAACCGACGTCGGAGGTCAGCGCCGGCCGGTCGAGCGCCACGGCGATCTTCTGCCACGTCGGCGCCACGACCAGGAACGTCTGGTCGGCCCACGAGTACTTGGCGTACATCGCCGGGCCCAGTTGCTTGCCGATCTGCGCGGCCTCGGCCTCGGCCTTCTCGGCGTCGGGTTGGCGCAGCTTGACGAGCGGCAGGTTCTCGCGCGCGACGATCGCCGCGATCTCGGCGCTCGCCACGAGGCGCAGCGGCACGGCCGGATCGAGCGGGCCGCCGAGCGCCTTGCTGCACGCTGCCTGCGCGTCGGCGTACGCCGCCTGCAGGCGGGCTTCGGTGACCTCGGCCAGGGCTTCCGGCGCGGCTTGCGCGGCGGCGGGAAGCTGCAGCAGGGCGACGAAACAACCCAGGACGGTCGACGACGTGCGGAGGGTGGGCATGGTGGTCCGGCACGCTACGGCACGATCGCGTGGGCGGTCCACGCGCATCCGGTGGTCGCGCTGCCTTCGGGCGCTACTCCCGTCGGCGTATGCCGCGCATGCGCTTGCGGCTCCAGACTTGCCGGCATGGCTTCGGGCAGCAGGAGGATGGCCGTAGCGGCGGCGATCATCACGGCGGCGGTGGCGCTCGCCGCTTGCGCCAGCGTCGAGAGCCGGCTGCGGCCCGAGGCGATGATCCCGGAGATGCGCGCGCTCGGCGCCGCCTGCGATCTGCTGCCGCAGCGCGAGTTCGCGGCGTTGGCGCAGGACGAGGTCGCCGGTCCGGTACGCGTCGTGCTGCGCGAGTACGGCGATGGCAGCACGCCGCGCGCGCTCGCGCTCGTGCACGGCGTGCTCGCCGACCAACGCACGTGGCGCTACCTGATCGGTGGGCTCGATGGGGAGCACGACATCTGGGCGCTCGATCTGCCGGGCTGCGGCGCCAGCGACAAGCCCGAGGTCGCAGCGCTGGCGCCGGACGCGTACTCGCCGGACTGGCTGGCGCGCCTGGCGTTGCAAGCGCTGCGGGCACGGCTGGCCGCCGCCGACGCCCCGCCGCAGTTGACGCTCGTCGGCCACTCGCTCGGTGGCGGGGTCGTCCTCCGCATGCTCGGCGATCCGCGGCTGCGCACGGAGTTCGCCGACGTGCTCGCCCGCGTCGACGGCGCCGTGCTGATGGCGCCGCTCGACTTCGGCTACGGCCGCGCCGACCCGGTGTTCGTGTCGCTGTCGCAGGTCTCCGACGTCGAGATGCTGCTCGGCTCCGCGTCCGGCGTGCTGCGGCGCGCCACCGCGGAGGCGATCTACTACGGCGGCGCCGACGCGCTGCGCATGCCGAGCGAAGGCGTCGACCAGCTGCACGAGATCCTGATGGATCCGCAGCGTCGGCGCGCCGGGCAGGCGATGCTGCAGCGCGCCGCGCCGTTCGGCAGCGACGCGAAGCTGCGCTGGGAGCAGGCGGAGAAGCTCACCGCGCAGTACCGCGACGTCGCCACGCCCTGCCTGCTGCTGTGGGGCGAGCGCGACGAGACGCTGCCGGCGCAGTCCGGCGACCGGCTGGTGCACGAGCTGCCGCAGGCGTGGCTGCGCATCGTCCCGGGCTGCAAGCACAGCCTCCCGACCGAGGAGCCGCGCGGCTGCGTCGCCGAGATCCGCCGGTTCCTCGCCGAGGACCGCGCGAGCTGGCCGGAGTTCGCGCGCGTGCCGCGGCCCGATCCGGCGGGCGCCTCCGAGCTGCAGGAGCAGGACGTGCTCAAGCGCGCGCAGTCGGACACCGTCTCGCGCGGCCGGCCGCAGCCGTCGGCCTCGGCGCCCTCCTCGGTGACGGTGCTGCGCGGCCGCGACCTCGAGCGCTCCGGCGCGCGGACCCTGACCGATGCGTTGCGCATGGCGCCCGGCGTCGAGACGACGAGATTGTCGTCGACCGAGTCGGGCGTGTCGTTCCGCGGCTACGCCGACTCGGCGACCGCGGCGCAGGGCGTGCTCGCGCTGGTCGACGGCCGGCAGGCGATGAATCCGTTCTTCGGCAGCGTCCTGTGGGACCAGTTGCTCGTCCGCGGCGACGACATCGCGCAGGTCGAGATCGTGCGCGGCCCGGGGTCGTTCCTGCACGGGCCGGACGCGATGCACGGCGTCGTCAGCGTCGAGACGCGCAAGCCGCTGGAGCACGCGACCAGCTCCTCCGCGGTGACCGCCAGCGCTGGCAACGTCGGCTTCGTCGAGACCGGCGCGACCGTCGTGCATCGCACCGAGAACACCGGCATGAAGCTCTCCGGCCAGTGGGACGACGTCGACCGCTTCGGCGGCGGCGTGCCGGCCGACGACGGCGCGAGCCGCGACCGGGCGATGGGCGACGTCGCGTACGAGGCGAGGATCGGCGCCGACCCGCGGCACGTCGTCGGCCTGCAGGCGGGCGTGAGCGCGCAGCAGTTCGATCTGCTGCTGCCGTCGGTCGCCGGCGCGCCGCCGGCGCGCTTCGACGAACGCGGGCGCGAGGCCTACACGCAGTTGCGCTATCGCCGCGGCGATCCGCGCGGCAACGTCTTCACGGCGCGCGCGTCGTGGACCGGCTTCACCGCCGAGTCCGAGCCGAGCGCGGTCTACCAGCCGTTCACCGTCGACCAGCAGGTCGTCGATGGCGAGCTGCGCTGGACGCTGCTCGAAGGCGACCACGCGTTGACCGGCGGCGTCGGCGGCCGCAGGTCGTCGTTCGACACGGACGACGCCGACGTCAGCGACGGCGCGCACGCGGTCGACCAGGGCTGGGCCTTCGCGCAGGACGACGTGCGGCTCGTCGACGGCGTGACGGCGACGGTCGGCGCGCGCGTCGACGAGCACGGCACGACGGGCACGACGCTGTCGCCGCGCGGCGCGCTCGTGTGGGAGTTCGTCGACGCGCACTTCGCGCGTGCCTCGGCGGGCCGCGGCTTCCGCAATCCGAGCCTGCGCGAGCTGTGGTTCGACATGCCGCTCGCCGTCCCGGGCGCGCCGACGCCCGTGGTCGTGCGCGGCGACCGCGACCTCGCGCCCGAGAGCCTGACGTCGTACGAACTCGCCTACTTCGGCTCGTGGGGGCCGGTCGTCGATCGCTCGCCTGCGGGCCTGCCCGGCGCGCGCGACACCGCGCACCGCTTCGAGGGCGGCGTGCTCGGCTTCCTCAACCGCGTCGACGACCTGATCTCGTTCGCGGCGACGCCGGGGGCGACGACGGTGGTGGCGCCGCGGAACGGCGCCGACGAGGAGGCCTACGGCGTCGAGGTCGAGGGTCGCTATGTCTTCAGCGACGACTTCTCGGCCTTCGGCAACCACGCATGGACGCAGCGACGCGATCGCGCGACCGGCGATCGCAGCCCGTTCGCGCCCGAGCACAAGTCGAACCTCGGCGTGGCGTGGACGGGCAGCCGGTGGGAGGCGACGTTGTGGGCCTACCGGCAGGACGCGGTCGCGCTGTTCGGCCAGGACGTGCCGTCGTACCTGCTGCTCAACGGCTCGGTCAGCTGGCGCTTCGACCTCAACCTCGCGGCGAAGGGGCGCCTGTTCCTGCGCGCCTTCAACCTGCTCGACGACGAGCATCGCGAGCATCCCGAAGGCGACCTCATGGGGCTGTTGTTCAGCGTCGGCGTGCAGATCGCCTGGTGATCCGGCTCACCGCGGCACTAGCCGCAGCGAGCGCAGGTTGAGCACCGCCTCGCCGGGCTTGCTGCCCGCGCGCAGCGACAGCTCGGCGCGGCCGGCCGGCAGCGTCAGTTCGCCGAGCTCGACGGCGCGGTACTGCTGCCAGCCGCCGGTGCCGGCGACGGCGAACGGCAGCGCAGCCTTGCCGCACGCCACCGTGCACGCCGCTCCGGCCGACTCGTCCTTGCAGGCGATCTCGGCGACGACGGCGTAGCGGCCGGCGCGCTCGACGGCGATCGGCCAGCTGGCGTGCGCCTTCGGGTCGAGCCAGTAGCCGAGGTTGTAGGTCACGTCCTCGACGGCGCCGACCTTCTCGACGCGCAGCTGCGGGCCGTGCAGCGTCGCGTCGTGCGGCAGCAGCGTCAGGCTGCCGTCGCCGCCAGGCGTCACCGCGAACGGCAGCGCCACCAGCCCGCCGCGCAGTCGCAGCGCCACGACGCTGCAGGCGGCGTCGACCGGCTTGCCGGGCAGCGCGAGCACGAGGCCGGTGTCGCTCGCGGCGACCGCGACGGGCGCGGCGCTGCCGAGCAGGCGCGCGCCGTCGACCTCGGCCTTCGCCGGCACGCGCAGTTCGCCGTCGGCGGGCCAGTCGAACACCATCAGGTAGAGCGTGTCGCCCTTCCGCGTGGCGCGGCCCCACGGCAGCTTGGCGAAGGGGCTCGCCGTCGTGCCATGGATCGCGTCGCCGTGCGTCGCCAGCCAGCTGCCGACGCCGCGCAGGGCCGCCTGCGCTGGCGCCGGCACGCCGCCCTTCTGGTCGGGGCCGATGTTCAGCAGCAGGTTGCCGCCCTTGCTGACGATGTCGCACAGCAGGCGCACGACCGTCGTCGTGTCCTTCCAGTTGGCGTCGTGCGCGCTGTAGCCGTAGCTCTCGTTGAGCGTGTGGTTGACCTCCCAGTCCATGCCGGGGAGCCCGGTCGGCGGCACGTACTTCTCCGGCGTGCCGTAGTCGCCGTTCTTGTTCTCGAGGCCCTCGTAGAGCCGGTTGTTGACCAGGATGCCGGGCTGCTTGTCGCGCAGCAGCTGCAGCAGCGCCGACGCGCCCCAGGCCTCGCCCTGCCGTTGCTTGTCGGAGTAGTCGAACCAGATCGTCGCCAGCTCGCCGTAGTTGCTCAGCAGTTCGGCAACGTGGGCGCGCACGTAGGCCTTGTAGACCTCGTGGTCGCGCGCGCGCTTGTCCTGCGGGTACGCCGGCAGCGCCATCGGGTAGGCCTCGGGGTGCTGCCAGTCGAGCAGCGAGTAGTAGAAGCCGGGCTTGAGGCCCTTCTTGCGCATCGCGTCGGCGAACTCGCGCGCGAGGTCGCGGCCCGCCGGCGAGATGTTGGTGCCGCCGGTGATCGGGTTGTCGCGCGAGTACGGCTCGTTCGACTCGAACAGCGTGAAGCCGTCGTGGTGCTTGCTGGTCATCACCGCGTAGCGCATGCCGGCGGCGGCGGCGAGCTCGGCCCAGCCGTCCATGCAGCCGGGCTCGGGCTGGAACTGCGGCTTCATCGCGGCCGCGTAGTCCGCGCACGGCACTGCCGCCCAGTGCTGGATCCACTCGGCGTAGTGCTGCGGATAGACCTTGCCGTTCCAGGAGCCGCCGGCCGGCGCGTACAGGCCGAAGTGCACGAACATGCCAAAGCGCGCTTCGCGCCACCACGCCATGCGCGCGTCGCGGTCGGCGGCCCACGCGGCGAGTTGCGGCGCGGCGGGCGGGTCCTGCGGGGCGGGGGCGAAGGCG
>JBEITC010000629.1:0-1820 GCA_040375075.1 Planctomycetota bacterium
CCGCGTCGGCGAGCAGCTCGGATAGGCGTAGGCGTTGCGGAACAGGATGCCGCCGGCCGCGAGCGCGTCGAGGTTGGGCGTCGCTGGCAGGTCGTTGCCTTCCTGGTAGCAGCGCACGCTGTCGACGCCGACGTCGTCGGCGAGGATCAGCAGCACGTTCTGCTGCGCCGCCGCCGCGCCGACGAGCAGAGCCGCTGCGGCGAGCGCGATCCCGACGACGCCGCTCACTTGGCGCCGATCGTGAGGCTGGCGCCGCCCGAAGCCGAGAACGTGAAGCTCAGGTCGAACTGAAGGACCTGTTCGTGCACCACGAAGCCGGCGAGCGCGACGTCGTTCGGGATCGGCAGCGCCATCTCGGCGACGCCCGCGACGGCGGTCAGCAGGTTGCTGATGTCGGGACTGACCAGCAGCAGGCACGACGGCGACGTCGTGGCCACGGCGGCGGCGAGCGGAAACGGCAGCGGCAGACCGTTCCACGCGGTGTTGCTGAGGCCGATCAAGCCGAGCTGGAAGCCGGCCGGATCGCAGTTGGCGACCGCGGTGCGATGCGTGGCGCCGAGCCACGCGGGGCTCGACTCGGCCAGCTGCAACGTGCCGGCAGCGCCAGCGCAGCCCGCGCCGAACGGCGCGAACGCCGGGAACGAGTTGGTCTGGTACTGCCACGTGTCGCCGATCGTGAGCGTGCCGGACGAACCGCCGAACGTGTAGGTCTTGCCCGTCGCCGGCACGAAGGCCAACGCCGGCCCCGTGCGCCCCGGCAGCGCGCCGGTCGGCCGCAGGATCCAGTCGACGCCGTCGAACTCCCACGTCTGCGGCGAGACGCTCGCCGTCGTGCGCGTGCCGCCGACGATCACCATGCGGTCGCGGAACGGGTCGTAGGTCATGCCGAACGCGACCAGGCCGACGCCGGCGTTCCAGCCCGGCTGCGTCGCGGTGACGACCTGCGACCACGTGCCGCCGCTCCACTCCCAGGTCTCGCCGAGGGCGAGGTTCGACGTGGTGTTCTTGCCGCAGGCGTAGATCGCGCGGTTGCGCAGCGAGTCCCACTCGAGCCAGCCGCGCGCGCGCGGCGACGGGCTCGCCGCCGGCGTCAGCTGCGTCCACGTCGCGCCGTCCCAAGTCCAGGTGTCGCCGAGGAACGTCGAACCGTTGACCGAGCCGCCGAACAGCACGCATTTGCCGAGCGTCGGATCGAAGACCATCGCCGACCAGCGGCGTGCCGAGGGACCGGTCGGCGTCGCCACCTGGGTCCATGTCGCGCCGTCGAACTCCCACGTGTCGCCGTAGTCGCCGAGCGTGGTCGTGCCGGTCGGATAACCGCGGCCGCCGAACAGCACGAAGCGCGAGCGCGCCGCGTCCCACGCCGAGGCGTACCAGTCGCGCGGCGGCGGGCTGCCCGTCGCCGGCGTCAGGTTGGCCCATGCAGCGCCGTCGAAGCGCCAGATCTCGTTGCTGAACTGCGGGACCGTGCCGCCGAGGGTCAGTCCGCCGAACACCCACATGCCGGCGCCGTCACTGACGCCGTGCAGCCCCGCCCGTGCCGATGGCGAGATGGCGGGAAACAACTGCGAGTGAGCCGCCTGGGCCGTGGCGACGCTGGCGGTGGCGAGGGCGAGACCGGTGGCGAGCAGGATCGACGTTTGCATGGGGCGATGGCGACGAGCGGGACGACGCGACGGGAGCAGCGGCGACCCGCGGCCGCCGCATCGCCAAGGCGACGGTTCCCGTCGCCCGGCCCGCTGTATTTCGCCGTCCGGGACGAAACCACGCGGTCCGGGGGATGCGTCCGTGCGCCGCCCCACCGCGCCCCCCGCCCGTCC
>JBEITC010000099.1:0-10071 GCA_040375075.1 Planctomycetota bacterium
CGCGCGGCCGCCCGCGCCGGGCCCCCTGGGGCGCCGCGCGGGGGGGGGGGGGGTGGGGGGGGCGGGGCGCCCCCGGGGCCCAACCGGCGCGGTCGGGCACGTCCAGGACCTGCGGCAGGTCCTGGTCGACGACGTCGAGCGCCACGGTGAACGACGCGAGCCGGTCGCCGTCCGTCGCCGCGGCCGACGCAGCGTCGACGCGCACGAGCTGCGCGCCGCGCACCGCGGCTTCGAAGTCGGCGCGGCCGCTGCGCCCGGTCACCGCGCGCGCATCGCCGGCCGTGATCGCCGCGCCGGCGACGCCGCGGCCCTGGTCGTCGAGCACGACGGCCTTGCAGCTGGCGGCAGGCAGCTCCGGAGAGGCAGGGCCGAGTTCGCTGCCGGGCCCGGGATCGCACGCGGCGAAGGCGGCGGCGAAGGCGAGGAGCGCAGCCGGCGCGCGGAAGGCGGTCGATGCCATGGTCGTCGTCACTTGTCGTTGCCTTGCGTCGGGCCCGCGGCGCCGCGCGGTCGTTGTTCGAAGCGATCCGGCTCGGGCGGCGTCGCCACGCGGCTGCGGCTGCCGTCCGCGCCGACGCTGCGCACGCCGACGACCACGTCGTCGAGGCAGACGCCGGCGAGCGTCGCCAACCACCGGTCGCTGCGCGTCGCCTTCGGGGCCGCCTGCTCCTGCGCGACCACGTGCGTCCAATCGGCGTCGGTCGTCAGTCGCCAGACGAACTCGGCCTGCGCGGCGCCGGCGGGCAGCTCGTAGACCACTTCGGTGTCGTAGCGATCGCGGCGCAGCTGCGCGGCGACGACGCGCGGCGGCGGCGGCGCCGACGCGAGCTCGGCCAGCGTCGCGATGACGACGCGGCAGACGTTGGCGGAGTAGGCGAAGTCGGCCCACTCCGGCAGGTCGCCGTACGGCTTGCCGTCGCGCTGCACGATGTCCTGGTGCTGGCGCGAGAAGTCCTCGCGCGGCTCGCTGAAGCGCACCGCCGGGAAGCCTTCGTCGAAGAACGAGCGGTGGTCGCCGCCGCGGCCGTAGCGATCGCCGCGGAAGATCAGCTGCACGCCGAAGCCCGGCACGTGCGTGCGCGCGGCGTGGGCGGCGGCGCGCGCGAGGCTGCGGCCGAAGCTGTCGGCGCCGCTCGGCGCGTAGCTGAAGCAGCGCAGGTGCTTGTCGTAGCGCGCGCCGTCCATGCCGAGCGTGTTGCCGACGATGTCGCACCCGATCATGCCGTCGACGCGGGCGCCGGCCGCGGCGAGCGCCTTGGCGTGCGCCTTGCTGCCGATCAGGCCCTGCTCCTCGCCGTCGTAGGCGACGAACACCAGCGTCGCGGGGAACTGCATGCCGGCGAGCGCGCGGCAGGCCTCGAGCGCCACCGCGGTGCCGGACGCGTCGTCGACCGCGCCGGGCGCGGCCTTGGTCCCGTCCTCGCCCTGGCTGTTGCGCGAGTCGTAGTGGCCGCCGACGACGTACACGCGCTCGGGGTCGGTCGTGCCGCGCAGCGTCGCGATCACGTTGACGATCGGCACGCGGTTGGGCATGCCCGGACGCGCGCACGGCACGGTCTCGCCCTGCAGCGTGACCGACAGGCGGCCACCGCTCGCCTGCGCGATCGCCTCGTACTCGGTCCGCAGCCACTTGCGCGCCGCGCCGGTGCCCTCGGTGTCGCTGTCGGTGCGCGACAGCACGTGGCGCGTGCCGAAGCCCACCAGCGCCCGCACGGTGCGCTCGATGCGCGCCGGATCGACGCCTTGCAGCGCGCGCGCGACCACGTCGGCGACCGGCACGGGCGGGTTCGACGGCGGCGGTGGCGCATCCTGCGCCGCGAGCGCGGCGGCGACGACGAGCGGGAGCGACGGCGCGAGGAAGGGCTTCATGCGAAGAGGTCGACGCCGTCCATGCCGGCGGTGCGGCGCAGGCCGAGGATCGGCATCAGGGTCGTGGCGATGTCGCACAGGCGGCCGCCGGCGCGCAGCGAGCGACCGCGCGCCGCCTCGCCGGCGATCAGCAGCGGCACCGGGTTGGTCGTGTGCGCGGTGTGCGGCTCGCCGGTCACCGGATCGATCATCATCTCGATGTTGCCGTGGTCGGCGGTGATCGCGACGGTGCCGCCGCGCGCGAGGAACGCCGGCACGATGCGCGCGAGGCACTGGTCGATCGTCTGCACGGCCTGGATGGCCGCCGGCACGATGCCGCTGTGGCCGACCATGTCGGCGTTGGCGAGGTTGAGCACGACGAGGTCGGGCCGCTGCCCGGCGTCGAGCTCGTGCAGCAGCGCGTCGGTCACCGGGATCGCCGACATCTCCGGCTGCAGGTCGTAGGTCGCGACCTTCGGGCTCGGGATCAGCACGCGCTTCTCGCCGGGGTACTCGCGCTCGTTGCCGCCGGAGAAGAAGAACGTCACGTGCGCGTACTTCTCGGTCTCGGCGATGCGCAGCTGCTTCATGCCGGCCTCGCTGACCACCTGCGGGAAGATGCCCTCGAGGTTCTGCGGCATGTACGCGACCGGGAACGGGAACTCCTCGCGGTAGCGCGTCATCGTCACGTAGTGCGTGACCGGCGCCGCGGCGCGCGGGAAGGCCGTGAAGCCCGGCAGGAACGCGTCGCTGAGCTGGCGCGCGCGGTCGGTGCGGTAGTTGAAGAAGATCACCGCGTCGCCGTCGCGCACGCGGCCGCGGTCCGGCGCGCCGACGATCGTCGGCAGCACGAACTCGTCGCCTTCGTTGCGCGCGTACGCCGCCGCGATCGCCGCCTGCGCCGTCTCGGCGCGCAGGCCGACGCCGGCGGTCAGCGCGTCGTAGGCCTTCTGCACGCGCTCCCAGCGCGTGTCGCGGTCCATCGCGTAGTAGCGGCCGATCACCGAGCCCATGCGGCCGCAGCCGAGCTCGGCCATCCACTGCTCGGCCTTGGCGACGAACGGCTGCGCCGAGCGCGGCGGCGTGTCGCGGCCGTCGAGGAACGCGTGCAGCACGACCGACTCGCCGCGCAGGCCCGCCGCCGCCGCCATCTGCAGCAGCGCGCGCAGGTGCTGGTCGCTGCTGTGCACGCCGCCGTCGCTGAGCAGGCCGAACAGGTGCAGCGTCGCGCGCTTGCTGACGGCGTGGTCGATGGCCGAGCGCAGCGCCGCGTTCTGCTGGAAGCGGCCTTCGCGGATCTCGCGGTCGATGCGCGTGATCTCCTGGTAGACGACGCGGCCGGCGCCGATGTTGAGGTGGCCGACCTCGGAGTTGCCCATCAGCCCGCACGGCAGGCCGACGGCCTCGCCGCTGGCCTCGAGCTGCGTCGTCGGCCACTTGTCGCGCAGGCCCATCCAGAAGCGCGGCTGCGCCAGGTGGATGGCGTTGCCCGGGCCCGGCGCGGCCTCGCCGAAGCCGTCGAGCACGCACAACAGCAGCGGCGTGCGCGAGCTCATCGCAGCAGCGCGTCGACGGTCGCGGCGATGGCGGATTGGGCCGTGCGCGCCGCGGCGAGCACCGCGTCGGCGCGGGCCATGGCGTTGGCCGCGAACGCCTTGTCGTCGAGCGAGCCGGCGTTGATGCGGACGTTGAGGTAGGCGCCCTCGGCGCCGGCCAGCAGCAGCTGCGCGCCGGCGGCGAGGTCGCTGGCGATCGTCTTGCCGATGCAGCCGACGACCGGGTGGATCGTCGTGAACACGTCGCGGCACATCGCCAGCGTCTCCTCCGGCACGACCATCGCGCCGACGGTCGCCTGCTGGATCGCGGCGTTGCGCGCCGCCTTCTCGGCGTCGGTGTCCTTCTTCATGGCGAAGGCCGCCGACACGCCGTCGAACGACCGGCAGTCGCGCTCGGCCATCGGCAGCAGCGCCTGCAGCTGCGCGTCGAGCTTCTGCTCGGCGGCGGCGAGTTCGCCGTCGCGGTCGAGGTTGGCCTTCTTGCCGCGCGAGTAGCGCACGACCATCAGGAACAGGGCGGCGCCCATGCAGCCGGACATCGCCGCGGCGGCGCCGCCGCCGGGCGTCGGCGTCTTGGCGGCCAGCGAGGCGACGATGCGATCGAAGGGTTGCTGGATCATCGGGGCTCGCCAGTCTCGGCGGGCGGCCCGGGGGATCAAGGACGGAGCGCGGGTCCTTGCGTCCGCCGGCGACGGCGCGAAAGTGCGCCGCATGACCCCACGCGCCGCGTTCGCGACCGCTGCCCTCGCTGCCCTGGCGGCGGCCCTCGGCGGCTGCGCCGGAACCGGCCCCGGCGCGCAGCCGGCCCTCGAGCGGCTCGTCGAGAGCCCCGGCGACGGGGCAGCGCGGCTCGAACTGCTCGGCGACCGCGTCGTCGTCGCCGCCGTGCCGGTCGGCGAGGGACTGCTGCCGCCCGCCGCGCGCACGGCGATCGAGGCCATCGCGCCCGGCGGCGCGGTGACGTTCGCCGGCTTCGAGTCGGGCCCGCGCGGCAGCGGCTGGCGCGTCGAGAAGCGCTACGCCGAGTCGGCGCAGTCGCGCTCGGCGCTGGTCACCCCCGAAGGCGCCGTGCTCGAGCGCTGGCACACCGTGCCGGTGCGCGACGTGCCGACCGACGCGCTGCGCGCCGTCGCCGACCTCGGCGCCACGGTCGACGAGGCCCGCATCGTCTCGGGGCCGGTCCGCGAGGAGCGCTGGACGTTCCTGGTGCGCGACCGGCTGCAGCGCCGCCGCATCGTCGACGTGTCGCTGCGCGGCGAACTGCTGGCGCAACGACGCCGCCTCGACGCGACCGTCGACGTCTGAGCCGGAGCCGGCCCTCGCGCGCGCCGCGCTGCCGCCGCTAGGCTGTCTGCATGCGTCGCCTCGCGCTCCTGTCGGTCGCCCTCCTCGCCGGCTGCTTCGCCGGCCCCCAGCAGCTCCGCCGCTCGGTCGACGACTGGGACCACAAGCACTACGTCAACAGCCCCTGGTGGAGCGCGACGCTGTGGGTCGTGCCGGTGATCCCGGTGATGTACGTCGGCGCGTTCGCCGGCGACGTCCTGGTCACCAACCCGATCGCGTTCTGGGGCGAGGACGCGTGGGACGGCAAGGGCACCGGCTACCAGCACCTGCACGTGGAATGGACCGACGGCCGCCAGGGCAGCCTGTACGCGCCGCAGTCGGGTTGGACGAAGGTCGTCCGCGACTAGGCGCGCGCCGCCGGCGTCAGGCCGGCGCGAGCGCGATCGGGATCGGCTGGAAGTCGATCGCGTCGACCGAGGCGAGGTAGTAGCGGATGCCGTCCGCGTCGCCTTGGAAGCCGTACTTGTGGTCCTTGCCGTGCAGGTGGCCGTAGATGCAGGAGTGCACGCCAGCGGCCTTGAGCAGCGGCACGGCGGGCGTCTCGCGGCCGTCGGTGTAGCGCGGCGGGTAGTGCACCAGCGCGATCGTGCGCGCGCCGGGCGCGCAGCCGCCGAGCTTCTTGCCGGCGTCGATCGACTGCTGCAGGAAGTTGAGCTCGCGCTGGAAGATCTTGCCGGCGTCGGGCTCGGACCACGGCGCGTCCGGCGGGTCCCACAGGCGGCTGCCGACGACGACGGTGCCGTCGTCGAGCCGGATGGCGTTGGCCTGCAGCAGGAAGATCGACGGGTCGACCTGCGCCTGCAGCTTGTCGCGCACCGAGGCGCCGCGCGGCCACCACGTGCAGTGGTTGCCGCGGATCAGCACCTTGCGGCCGGTGCGCTGGCCGAGCCACTCGAGGTCGGGCTTCGCCTCGGCGAAGTCGAGTCCCCACGAGGTGTCGCCGCCGACGAGCACCCAGTCATCCGGCGCGACCATCGCGTCCCACGCGCGCTGCATGCGTTCGGCGTGGCCGACCCACTGCGGGCCGAAGATGTCCATCGGCTTGTCGACGCCGAGGGCCAGGTGCAGGTCGCTGATCGCAAAGAGGCGCAAGTCGGCTCGGGGCAGGAGAGGGGCTTCTGCATACGGCATGAGCGACGCCGCGCAAGCCGAGAACAGGCCGATCGTTGCGGCGGGCCAGCGGCGTGCGACGATGCGCCGATGCCCGGCGCCCGTCGCATGCTGTCCGTCCTCGCCTCGCTGGCCATCGCCGCCGCCGCGCCGTCGCAGGCTTCGCCGCCGTGCCCGCCACCGCCCGCCGGCTACGACGCGGCGCTGTGGGCCAAGGCCTGGGCGCTGCACCACGACGCGCTCGTCGTCGACACGCACGTCGACACGACGACGCGCATCCTCGACCGCGGCTTCGACGTCGGCCCGCGCGCGAACGACGGCCACTTCGACCTCGTGCGCGGCCGCGAGGGCGGCCTCGACGCGGTGTTCCACTCGATCTACGTCGACGCGCGCTTCGCCGGCGACGAGTCGGCGCTGTTCGCCAAGGCGCCGGTCGACATCAACGCCGACTGGCCGCGGCCAGCCGACGCCGGCGCCGCCAACGGCAGCGCGCGCCGCGCGCTGATGATGATCGACGGCATCGTCCAGCAGGCGCGGCGCCATCCGACGCGCATGACGATGTGCGCGACCGCCGACGAACTGGTCGCGGCCGTCCAGGCCGGCAGGCACGCGGCGCTGATGGGCATCGAGGGCGGCCACGCGATCGAAGGCGACCTCGGCATGCTGCGGCTCTTCCACCAGCTCGGCGTGCGCTACATGACGCTGACGCACACCAACCACAACGAGTACGCCGACTCGTGCGCGCCGGCGGAGCCGCGCTGGGGCGGGCTCAACCGACTGGGCGTCAAGGTGGTCGCCGAGATGAACCGGCTCGGCATGGTCGTCGACGTCAGCCACGTCAGCGACGCGACGTTCTTCGACGCGCTCGCCACGACCAAGGCGCCGGTGATCTGTTCGCACAGCTCGCTGCGCGCGCTCTGCCCGCATCCGCGCAACGTCACCGACGACATGCTGCGCGCGATCGCGAAGAACGGCGGCGCGGTGATGATCAACTTCAACTGCGGCTTCCTCGACGCCGACTACGCCAAGAACCGCTCGGCGCGGCAGGCGACGCGGCGCATCCAGGAGAAGGCCGCGCGCGACAAGTTCGCCGACGGCAGCGCCGAACTGCGCGACGCGCTGGCGGCATTGGACGCGCGCTTCCCGCTGGTCGAGCCGCCGCCGCTCGCGACGCTGGTCGCGCACGTGCTGCGCGCGCTCGAGATCGCCGGCCCCGACCACGTCGGCATCGGCAGCGACTTCGACGGCGTGCCGTGCGTGCCGCGCGGCATGGACGACGCCGCGCACCTGCCGCGGTTGACCTACGAGCTGCTGGCCGCGGGCCAGTCCGAGACGACGGTGCGCAAGCTTCTCGGCGGCAACCTGCTGCGCGTGCTGCGCGCGGTCGAGGCGCACGCGGCGAGCCGACGCGGCGAGGAGCCGCAGCGCAATGGCGCCGACGACGGCGACCGGCTGCCGCGCTGAGCGGAGCGCCGCGGCTCAGGCGCGACCGGCGGGGACCCCGACCTGCAGCAGGTCGACGCCCGACGGCAGGTCCGGCGGCGCGCCGTAGCCGAGCGCGTGCAGGCAGCGCTGCACGAAGCCCTTCAGCGTCGCGAAGCTCGTCGGCGTGACGATCGTCGGCGACAGCACCTGCACCGACGGACGGAGCAGGTTGCGGGCGGTGAACAGGTGCTGCGCCAGCGCCTTGTCGTTGGTCGCCGCGTGCTCGCCGATGGCGGTGAGCAGGAGCGCCGGCATGTTCCAGCCGATGGGATCGCCGGACACCTCGAAGGCGTGGCGGCGCGGCATCACGTGGTCGATCAGCGCCGACTCCAGCACGGCGCCGAGCATCACGGTGGCGATGCGGTACTCCTCGGCGGCGGCCGCGCGCGCGAAACTGCGCAGGTCGAGGCCGACGAGCGCGCGCAGGCGCGGGTCGAGCAGCCGGTTGTAGTCGAACAGCGGCGGCTCGACGACCGGCTCAGCCGCGGCGGCGTCGGCGACCGGCGCGGCGACGTCGGCGGCCTTCGGGGCGGCGCGCTCGTCCGACGTCTCGGCGACCGTCTCCGCCATCGCCTGCGGCGAGAGGATCTTCTTGCGGTCGCGGACGTCGCCGAACAGCTTGTCCTGCACCTTCGCCAGCAGCGCGCGGCTGGCGTCGGTCGGCGTCATGCAGAGCCGGCGCAGCGGCAGCTCCAACAGCGGCTTCTGCGCGAGGTCGAGGATCCAGCGGGCCAGGACCTGCTGCTTCTGCAGCATTTGCTGGCGTTCGTCGGGGCGCAAGCCGGCCTCCTGGGCACGCGCGTCGAACGCCTCGAAGGCGCGGCGGCAGCAGGCCACCAGCACGACGACGTCCTCGGCGCCGATCTCCAGGTCGACGGCGTCGCCGAAGCCGGCGACGCTGCGCTGCAGGTAGTCGCGCAGGCGACGAACCTCGCCGTACAGCCGCGTCATCTCGACGGCCGCGCGCGAGGCGTGGTCGACGAGTTCGAGCCGGCGCACGCCCAAGTGCTCCAACGCGACCTTCGCGGCTTCGAGGAAGCTCAACGCGACGGTCTTGGGCACTTGGAGCTGGGACATGGGCGTACCTCTGCGCATCGGCGGGCGGGCCGCCCCGACTTGATCCCATGTCGGCGGCGGCGCGCGCGGACGTCGCTATGCTCCGCAACCCCCGATGGCAGCCCTGGAATCCCGACTGCGCGCCCTGCTCGGCGACCGCCGCGTGCTCGACGCCCCCGACGCGCTGCTGGCCTGGGAGTGCGACGGCTTCACCGTGCACAAGTCGCGGCCGCGCGCGGTCGTGCTGCCGGAGTCGACCGCCGAGGTGCAGGCGGTCGTGCGGCTGCTGCACCAGGAGCGCGTGCCGTTCGTGCCACGCGGCGCCGGCACCTGCCTGTCGGGCGGCCCGACGGCCGGCGGCGACGCGATCGTGATCGACCTCGCGCGCATGAAGCAGGTGCTGCGCATCGACGCCGACGACCTGTTCGCCGTCGTGCAGCCGGGCGTGGTGAACGTCGAGCTGACGGCGGCGGTGCGCCACCTCGGCCTGCACTACGCGCCCGACCCGAGCAGCCAGACGGTGTGCACGATCGGCGGCAACCTCGCCGAGAACAGCGGCGGGCCGCACTGCTTCAAGTACGGCATGACGCAGGACCACGTGCTCGGCGCCGTCGTCGTGCTGCCCGACGGCGAGATCGCGCGCCTGGGCGACGCGGGCGGCCCGCGGCCTCCGGGCCTGCCCGACCTGCTCGGCGTGTTCTGCGGCAGCGAAGGCACGTTCGGCGTCGCCACCGAGATCATCGTGCGCCTGTGCCGCGACCAGCGCGGCGTGCGCACGTTGCTCGCGAGCTTCGCTTCGATGGCCGATGCCTGCCGCGCCGTCAGCGCGATCGTGAGCAAGGGCCTCGTGCCCGCGGCGCTGGAGATCCTCGACCGCGCCACCATCCAGGCCGTCGAGGCGTCGGTGTACCGCGCCGGCTATCCGGCCGACGCGGCGGCCGTGCTGCTGGTCGAGCTCGACGGGCCGCCCGACGTGATCGCCGAGGAAGCCGACGAGGTGCGCGCGGCGTTCGCGGCGCACGGCGCGCTGCGCAGCGAGGAAGCGACCGACGCCGCCGAGCGCAAGCGGCTGTGGAAGGGCCGCAAGGGCGCGTTCGGCGCGATGGGCCGCGTCAGCACCGACCTGTACGTGATCGACGGCGTGGTGCCGCGCTCCCGCCTCGAGCAGGCGCTCGACGGCATCGCCGCGATCGGGACCAAGCACGGCGTGCGCATCACCAACGTCTTCCACGCCGGCGACGGCAACCTGCACCCGAACATCCCGTTCGACGGCCGCGACGCCGCCGAGACCGCGCGCGTCGTCGCCGCCGGCCACGAGATCCTGCAGTTGTGCGTCGACCTCGGCGGCAGCATCTCGGGCGAGCACGGCATCGGCACCGAGAAGCTCGACCACTTCGGGATGATGTACTCCGCGACCGACCGCGACGTGATGGCGCGCGTGCGCGCGGCCTTCGACCCGCACGGCCGCTGCAATCCCGGCAAGGCGCTGCCGTCGCGCGGCGCGTGCGCCGAGCCGGCGAAGTGGCCGCAGATGGTCGCCAAGGTCCTCGACGCGGAGGGGCCGCGATGAGCGCGTTCGCGCCCCGCAGCGACGCCGAGCTGGCCGACTGGCTGCGCGCCCGGCCGGGCCGCGTGCGCCTCGTCGGCTCGGGCTCGCGCCAAGGCCGCGCCG
>JBEITC010000330.1:0-4733 GCA_040375075.1 Planctomycetota bacterium
CCGATCGCCCGGTCGCGCGCGGCGTCGCCGAACGGTGCGGCGTCCGCCACGAGTCGCCGCAGGCGATCCTGTTCGAACTCGGCAAGCCGGTCTGGCACGCCGCGCACGACGCGATCACGGTCGGCGCGCTGCACGCCGCGTTCGCGCCGCGCTGCTGAGCGGCGGGCCGGCGCCCCCACCGCGACCCATTCGTCCGACGCGCCGCGGCCGCTCGCTCACCCCGCGCGCAACGCCGGAGCCGGACCCGTTGTGACGCGCACGGCGCGGGTGGCTTGCCAGCACCGCCGTGGCGCGATCGCGCGTCGCGCCACGCTCGCCATCCCTGCACCGACCGACCCACGCCAGCGCTTGGCCAACGCAGCCGCCGCGCCGACGTCACTGCGCCGCTGCGCGCAGTCCGCTCCCGCTGCGAGCTCGGGCGCACGGACACCCATGGCGCGAGCAACCCCGCGCCTGCCACGCGCACCGCCCCCAACAACCCGGGACCACCCCTGGCAGCCACCCCGCCCGCCGCCGAACATCCGCCCCGTGCTCGCCGCCCTCTGCCTCGCCGTGACCGCCTCGCCCACACCGTCCATGCCTTCCGCGCCGCAGCAGCCCGACCCGCGCGCCGCCGCGGCGCTGCACGCGCCGTACGACTTCGACGATCCGCTGCCCGGCATCGACCGCGGCCTCGCCCGCGCCCGCGCTGCCCGCCTGTCGAACGTCGGCTACGACCTGCGCCTGCAGCTCGCGCACGACGCCGCCGCGGTCGCCGGCACCGTCACGATCACGTTCACGCTCGCCGCCGCCGCGCCGACCGCGCACGCCATCGCCGCCGCCCAACCGCCGCTCGCCGCCACGTCGCCCGACCTCGTGCTCGACTGGCAGGGCGAGCCGCTGCGCGACGTCACGATCAATGGCACGCCGGCGACGCTGCGCGCGGTGCACGACCACGTCGTCTTGCCGGCGGCGCTGCTGCGCATCGGCGCCAACACCATCACCGCCACCTTCACCTCCAAGGTCGCGCCGACCGGCACGCCGCTGACCGTCTACAAGGACCCGGCCGACGGCGCGTCGTACTACTACACGCTCGTCGTGCCGGCCGACGCGCACCGGCTGTACCCCTGCTTCGACCAGCCGGACGTGCGCGCGACCTTCGCGTGGACGCTCGACCTGCCCGGCGCGTGGACGGCGATCGCCAACACGCAGCCGACGGTCGCGTGGCTCGACGCGACGGCCGAAGCCGGCCGCGCCGCGCCCGCCGCCGCGAACCCCGGCGCGTCCACCAACACCACGACCACCGTCCGCGGAGCGCCCGCAACGACGACCCCGCCCCGCCGCCGCTGGACCTTCCCGCCGAGCAAGCCGCTGCCGACGTACCTCGCCGCGTTCGCCTGCGGTCCGTTCGCGTCGTTCGAGGCGCCGCAGCCCGACGCCGCCGGCATCACGTCGACGCTGCCGATGCGCGTGCTGCTGCGCGGCTCGCAGCTGCCCCGCGTCGATCGCGACGCGCTCGTGCGCCTGCACCGCGACGGCTTGCAGTGGCTCGCCAAGCAGTTCGACGTGCCGTACCCGTTCGACAAGCTCGACCTCGCACTGCTGCCCGGCTTCCCGTACGGCGGCATGGAGCACGCCGGCGCGATCTTCTACCGCGAGCAGGCGCTGGTGTTCGACCACGCGCCGACGCCGGCCGAACTGGTGCGCCGCAGCACGCTCGTCTACCACGAGCTCTGCCACCAGTGGTTCGGCAACCTCGTCACCATGCGCTGGTTCGACGACCTGTGGCTCAAGGAAGGCTTCGCCACGTTCGTCGGCTACCAGGCGATGGCAGCGCTCGAACCCGCGCAACAGCCGTGGCTGCGCTTTGGCCAGCGCGTCAAGCCACGCGCGTACGAGATCGACGGCACGCCCGGCACGGTGCCGGTGTTCCAGTCGCTGCAGAACCTCGCCGACGCGAAGAGCGCCTACGGCCCGATCGTCTACAACAAGGCCCCGGCGGTGCTGCGCGCGCTGCACGAGCAGCTCGGCGAGGCGAACTTCCGCCGCGGGCTCAAGCAGTACCTGCAAGCGCACGCCTACGGCGCTGCCGAGTGGCGCGACCTCGCCGCGGCGCTCGCCGCCGCGGCCGGCGCCGACCTCGACCGCTGGTCGCAGCGCTGGCTGCTCGCGCCGTCGATGCCGCTGGTGCGCGCGGCGTGGACGGCAGGTCCCGACGGCCGCGTCGCGCACGCCGAGGTGACGCAGCGCGCGATCGGCGGCGACGGCACGTGGCCGCTCGAGCTCGAGGTGCAGGCGATCGCCGCCGACGGCAGCGCTTCGACCCATCGCGTGCGCAGCGACGCGCCGACCGTCGCGATCGACGGCCTCGTCGGCCAGCCGGCGCCGGCGGCGCTGCTGTGCAATCCGCGCGACGTCGCCTACGGCCAGTTCGTTCCCGACGCGACGAGCCGCAGCTGGCTCGTCGACCACGCCCACACGCTCGCCGACGCGCAGCAGCGCGCGACGGCCTTCACCGCCTGCTTCGAAGCGGTGCGCGAGGCCGAACTCGATCCGGCGGCGTTCGCGGCGATGGCGCTGCGCGGGCTCGCGGCCGAACGCGACGCCGACACGCACAGCTGGCTGCTCGAACTGCTGGCGCCCGCTCTGCACCGCTGGCTCGACGACGCGCGCGGGGCCCCGCTGCGCGCACAGGCCGTCGACCTGCTGCTGCGCCAGCTGCGCGACGAAGGCGGCTCCGGCCGCGAGCTCGCGACCTTCCGCCATCTCGCGCGCCACGCCAGCGATCCACGCGTGCTCGACCTCTGCCGCGCCGTCGTGCGCGGCGAGCCGCTGCCCGTGGGCCTCGCTCCCGGCAAGCAGGACGCCTACCTCGCTGCCGCAGCGCTGCTCGCCGCCGGCGTCGCCGACGACGCGTTCGAGCGGCTGGCCAAGCGCTTCGCCGGCGAAGACGTCGGCAAGGCGGTGTTCCTCGCCCGCGCCACCGCGCCCGACGCCGCCAGCAAGGCGAACTACTGGCAGCAGTACCTGCAGCTCGACGCGCCGCCCGAGCAGTGGACCCAGGACAGCCTGCCGTTCTTCCACTGGCCGGGCCAGGACGAGCTGACGCTGCCGTACCTGCAGCAGGCGCTCGACCGCGTTGAATGGGTCAAGCAGAACCGCCGCATCTTCTTCATGCCGGCGTGGCTGGATGGCTTCGTCAACGCGCACGCCAGCGCCGAGGCGCTCGCCGTCGTCGACGCCTTCCTCGCCAGCCGCGAGCTGCCCCCCGACGTGCGGCAGAAGATCCTGCAGTCGCGCGACGGCCTCGCGCGCGCGGTGGCGATCCGCGCATGGTTCGCGGCGAAGCCTGCGCGCGAAGCGAGGTGAGGCGCGACCGCATTGGCTCGGTCCGGCTTCCCGACCCGGGAAGCGCGCGGCTAGGAGAATGCTTCACGGGACGCGCGCCGATCCAGTGCGTGGATTCGCGGTCAGGGCGAAGCCGACGACCGCAGGCGAATCGGTGGATTCGCCGAGCCTCGCAGCGAGCGCGCCCCTGCCCGGAGGTGCCGTGCAACATGCCTCACTGCAGCGGCTGCGTGCGCCGCGACGCCACGGCCTGCATCGCAACGGCGCACCAACACCGCGGCAGCGGCCAGCGCCAGCCGTAGCATGATCGCCATGCGACTGCCTCCGCGCTGCGCCAACCTCGCGTTCGCCATCGCGCTCACCGCGCTCGGCGCCATCCGCGCGCAGACGCCCATCGATCTGCCGACGGCCGTCGGCGGGGATCCGGTTGCGGCGCTGCGCGCGATCGGCGCTGCCACGAGCCGCGAGGCGGCGCGGGCGCTGGCGGCGCCGCTGCGCGAGCGCCTCGATGGACCGTCGCTGCTGGCGTTGCTGCGGTTTGGCTTCGGCCATGGCGACGAAGGCGTCGTGCTCGGCGCCGCCGTGCTGAACGGCCGCAGGTTCGTCGCCGTGCCGGAGCTCGCGCGCGCCGCCGCCGTCGTCGTGCCGCGGACGCTCGCCCCTGCCAGTCCGCTGACGCTCGACGACGTGCACACGCTCGTCAGCAGCCGCGACGTGGCGGCGATCCTCACCCGCGCGGCCAGCATCCCGGACGACGTCGCCGCCAACTGGGTCGGCCAGGCGCACCGCATGCTGCGCGCCGAGCACGTGCCGCTGCTCGACGCTGCCGCGCGCGCCGCGAACGGGCAGCTTCGCGCGGCGCTGGTCGACAACGCCGCGCTGGTCGCGGAGTACAGCGGCCAGAACGAAGACCGTGCCGTCGCGCTGCAGGCATGGTCCGTCGCCGCCACCGCGGCCGACCGGAGTGATGGCCTGCCGCAGCCGCTGCGCGCGTTGCTCGATTGGCTCGTGCGCGACCACGCCGCCGCGCGCGCGCAGTTCCCCGACCAGGACGTCGCCTGGACGCGGCCGTTGCGTCGCGCCCCGGCAGCGCGCTGGCTGCGCCGCTGCCGCCCCGTCGCCGACGACGCGCCCTTGCTGCTCGCCGTCGCCCATCTGCCGGACTTCGCGCTGCGCTGTGCTGCCTACACGGCGATGGCCACGCTCACGGACGAAGCGACCAAGGAACGGCTGATCGCCGCCGCGGACGCCGGCAGCGCCAGCGCCGCCAGCGCGCTCGCGGTCCGCGGCGACACCGCGCGGCTCGACGCGCTGCTGCAGGCGACGACCGCCAACGAACTCGCCTGCGGCCTCGCCGCCGCCAGCCCGGAGCGCCGCCTGCGCTTCTGGCGCGAGCTGCTCGCGAC
>JBEITC010000291.1:0-5196 GCA_040375075.1 Planctomycetota bacterium
CCGGCGCGACGGGCGCGGGCGGCGTCGGCAGCAGCGGCAGCTGGTCGAGCGCGCCGGCGAACGTGTACAGCTGCGCGTCGTTGCGCGCGGCGAGCGCGCGGACCAGTTCGCCGTCGCCGTGGCCGAGCAGCGCCTTGACGAGGTCGAGGCGCGACGCGGCGCGCAGGTCGTCGACGCCGAGCGCGCGCCAGCCATCGGCCGCCGCCTGCGTCTCCGGCTTGCGCCACGCGTCCTTCTGCGCCATCGACTGCGAGTTGTCGACCAGCAGCAGCACGTGGCCCGGACGCGTCTGCCGCTGGATCGTCACCAGCGACGGCTCGAGCAGCACGGCGACGATCGCGGCGATGGCGAGCGCGCGCAGGCCGGCGAGCAGCAGTTGCGCGGCGAGCGGCCGGCTGTGCGCGTCGCGGCGATAGACCCAGACGACGAAGCCGATCGCGAGCGCGAGGCCGAGCAGCACGAGCAGGCCCAGGCCGCCGGTCGGGAAGCGGGCGAACTCGAAGCGCAGCTCGTGACCCGGCTCGACCGGGATCCCGCGCCAACGCGCCAGCAGGTGCAGCAGTTCGTCCATGGCGACGGTCCGCGTCAGCGGCGGCCGAACCTCCAGGCGAACAGGGTCTCGAGCAGCAGGCACGCCAGCAGCAGCGCTGCGACCAGCGGCCACGGCTCGCCGGCGGCGGCGGTGCGCTCGCCGGCGGCGTCTTCGCGCACGAACACGACGCGCTCGCGCAGCTCGGGCGGATAGACGCGCGCGAACGCGTCGGGCGCGAAGCCGACGAGGCGGCTCTCGCCGAGCGGCGCGTTGCGCGCGAACAGCCGCTTGTCCGGCGCGCCGTCGTGGCGCGCGATCTCGACTTCGTACGCCGCGAGCTGCCGCAGCTCGGCCATCGGCACGACCAGCGCGGCCGGCTGCGACGGCGGCGCGTCGGGCGCGGTGAACGTGCGCTCGTCGTCGCCGCGCAGCGCGCGCACGGTGGCGTCGAGCCGTACGGCCGCCGGATCGAGCGCCGCGCGCCAGCTGCCGTCGGGCAGCAGGTTCTGGCCGGTCAGGTCGCTGCGGCGCGCGATGGCGCGGTGCAGCTGGTGGCAGAGCACGACGAACAGGTCGGTGCTCGGCAGGTTGCTCCAGGCCTTGTCGGCGCTCAGCGCGCACAGCGCGACCTCGCCGCCCTGGCCGAAGCTGCGCATGGCGAGCAGCGGCGGGCCGTCGACGTCGCGGATGCGCGCGATCACCGATGCGCCGGACTTGCCGTCGTCGACGAGCTGCAGCCAGCGCTTGGCCAGCACGACGTTGCCGAACAGCAGGTCGAGGACCTCGGCGACGCCGTCGGCGACCGGATGCTCGGGCGCGGTGAACGCGGCCTTCTCCGGCCGGTCGGGATCGCCGGCGACGTCGCCGATCGGCAGCGGCAACGGGCCCTTGCCGTCGCGCCACAACCGTTCGTTCCACGCCGCGGCGTCGACCTGCGCGCCGCACCACGCCATCAGCCCGCCGCCCGCCGCGACGAAGGCTTCGAGGCGCGCGGCGAGCGCTGGCGACGGCGCCTGCACGTTGCACAGCCACACCGCGTCGAACGCGCCGAGGTCGACGTCGTCGAGCGCGCCGTCGGCGACGACCTGCGGCTCGACGCCGGCCTCCGGCGCGTCGAGCGCCGCCTGCAGGAAGTACGTCTCGCCTTCGTCCTCGTCGGGCTGGCCGTCGACGAGCAGCACACGGCTCTTGTCGCGCACGTCGAGCGCGAGCGCGCGGCGGTCGTCGAGCGGGTACGTGTCGACGGCCTCGAGCTGCGCCTCGACGCGGTGCGGGCCGCCCTGCGCGAACGTGTGCACGAACGGCACGGCGACCCGTTCGCCGGGCGCGAGCGGAGGCACGGCGAGCACGACGCGGCTCTGGCCGTCGATCTCGACGGCGAGGCTGCCAGCGCCTGCGGGATCGAGGCCGAGGTTCTGCGCGTCGGCCGCGAACGCCGCCGGCGCGCCGGCGACGGCGAAGCGGTCGACGAGGCGCACGTCGACGACGGCGACGTCCTGCGCCGGGCCCGCGGCCCCGTGCACGAACACGCGCTCGGCGTCGGCCTTGGTCGCCAGCAGCGCCGCGAGCAGCGAGGCCTTGGGCTTGTCGTCGTCGGACGTCCAGTCGTGCGCGCGCGCGTCGCCGAAGACGTGGTGCTCGGTGCGCGACGCGTCGTCGACGCCGACTGCGCGCTGGACGTTGGCCGCGAGCGCGGCGCCGAGCTCGGGCGCGCCGTCGCCGGCCGGCAGTTCCTGCAGCAGCGACGCGATGCGCTGCGGCAGCTCGGGGCCGACGCGCTGGTTCCACAGGTCAGGCTGCTGCGGCCGGCTCGCGCGCACGAGCGAGAACGCGTCGCCGGCGCGCGTCGCGGCGAGCACGACGGCGTACGCGCGCACGCGCTCCTGGGCCTTGGCGAACAGCGTGCCGCTGCCGCTGCGCTGCTGCATCGAGGCGCTGTCGTCGAGCAGCACGACGTGGTGCGTGCGGCCGCCGACGAGCCCGCCATCGAGCAGCGGGCGGCTGACGAGGAACACCAGCAGCAACACGGCGAGCGTGCGCAGCAGCAGCACCAGCCACTGCTCCATCTGCAGGCGCTTCTTGTTGCGCTTCATCGCCGCCAGCAGGAACGACATCGCCGCCCACGGCAGCTTCTGGTGCCGCCGGCGGTTGAGGATGTGGATGACGATCGGCACCGCGCACAGCGGCAGGCCCCACAGCAGCAGCGGATGGAGGAAGGCGAGCGCCAGCATCCGTCACCGTTGGTAGATGGGCACGTACGCCCACGGCAGCTGCAGGATCGTCAGCGCGATCGCGGTGCCGTACACCGCGCCGACGCCGTCGCCTTCCCAGCTGCCGTCCTTGCGCTGCTGCTTGCGCAGGAAGTCGCAGGCCTTCTGGAAGTACGCCGTCCAGTCGTCGCCGCCGCGCTGGTAGAGCGCCTGGCTCCAGTAGAGATGCGTGTAGTAGTGGTGCCCGGTGTTGTCGACCGCGACCTGCACCTGCTTCTTGCAGTACTGCACCGCCTTGTCGACGAACGGCTGGTCGTCGTAGACGCCGGCGTTGTAGAGCACCGCGACGCCGGCGGCGGTGATCGCCGGCCGGCCGTCGCCGCCGGAGTTGAGGCTGTAGCGGATGCTGCCGTCGGGGTTCTGGCAGTTCTTGATGTAGCCGACGGCGCGATCGACGGTGCGGCGATCGACGACGATGCCGGCCATGCGGCACGCGCGCAGCGCCTGGATCTGCGTCACCGTCACGCTGCCCTCGTCGCCGCCCGACTCCGGCGTGTAGATCCAGCCGCCGGCCGCCGACTGCGCCTGCGCGATCAGTTGCACCGCCTTGTCGAGCACGCGCTTGAGCCGCTCCTGTTCGCGCGCGTCCTCCTCCATGCCGTAGACGGAGGCGAGGAACAGCGTCGCGAAGCCGTGGCCGTACATGCTGCGGCCTTCCTCGGCGGGCACCGAGATGACGCCGGTGGTGCCGTCGGCGTGCTTGCGCAGGTACGCGACGGCGCGGCGCACGTTGTCGTAGTGCTTGCCGCGCGTCGGCGTGCTGCCCGACGCGAGCAGCGCCATGCCGGCGAGGCCGGTCATCGCCGCGGGATAGCTGCCGTAGCCGCCGGCGTTGCGCCACGAGCCGTCGCTCGCCTGCGTGCGCGCGAGCCACTCGAGGCCGCGGTCGATCGCCGCCTGCGTCTCGGCCGTGACGCCGGGCGGCAGCATGGGATCCTGCGCGGGGAGCAGCGGGGCGAACGCCAGCGCTGCGAAGGCGACGACGACGGCCGCGTTCATACCTTGCCCTCCATGTAGGCGTAGAGCCGGCTCTGCTCGCGTTCGTGCGCGGCGGGGTCGCCGTGCGCCTTGCACAGTTCGAGGCGCGCGAGATGCCACTGCAGGCGCAGCGGCCGGTCGGCGAGCAGGTCGGCGCGCGCGTCGAGCAGTTGCAGGGCGCCGGCGAGGTCGCCGGCGGCCGCGCGCGCGGTCGCCTGCTCGGCGACGAACTGCAGCAGGTCCTCGCCGAGGGCGACGCGCGCGGGCGCGTCGGTCGTGGCGGCGAGCGCGGCGGCCAACGCGCCGATCGCGCCGTCGACGTCGCCGGCACGCGCCAGCAGGTCGGCCTTGCGACGAGGCGACGACGACGACGCGGCGAGACCGCGCAGCGCCGCCTTGGCGCTGAACAACTCGACGCCACCCTGGAAGCCGACCGCGAGCCAGGCGCCATCGACGACCAGTTGCACGGCGCCGGCGAGCGGCTCGCGGCTGTCGCCGAACGACGGCAACGGCAGGCGGTCGCGCAGCGCGCCGTCGGCGCCGAAGACGAGCACTTCGCGGTCGTGCGGCAGCAGCACGCAATCGCCGGCGATCGCGCCGCGGCCGCGGCCCTGCGCCTTCGGGCCGCGGATCGGCGGCAGTTCGCGCGCCCACTTCACGAGGCCGCCCGTCGCGCCGATGGCGACGAGGCAGGTGTCGGAGAGCGCGAACAGGTCGTCGCCGACGACGCCGACGAGCGTGCGCAGCCGGCCGAACGGCGCGTAGCGCGTCGCCGCGTCGAACATCCACGCGATCTCGCCGGTGGCGACGTCGAGGCCGAGCAGCATGTCGCCGTCGACCGGCGCGACGATGGCGATGTCGCCATGCACGATCAGGTCGTTGGGTTGGAAGCCCGTCAGCTCGTCCTGGCGGAACGCGCCGGACCAACCGACGAAGCCCATCTCGTCGCGCGACGCCGGGCGCGGCTTCGCCGCCTTGCGCAGCGGATCGCGGCGCTCGTAGCGGCGCAGCCAGCGCAGCTCGCCGGTCAGCGCGTCGACGTTGGCGACGCAGCCGGCGTTGGTCGCGACGAGCGCGACGCCGCCCTGCACCACCACCGGGCAGCCCGGCGCCTTGAAGAACGGCGAGCCGCCGCCGTGCAGCAGCGCGTGCCACAGCGGCTTGCCGGTGCGGTGATCGAGGCACTCGAGCGCGTAGCGGCCGCGGCGCAGCGATGGCAGCAGCAGCCGCTCGCCGAACACCGTCGGCGCGGCGAGGAAGGTCACGTCGCGCAGCCCGGAGTCGCCGTCGAGCCACTGCTCCGACGACCACGCGCGCTGCAGTCCGTCGCGCCGGTAGGCGACGAGCTCGCTCGCCTTGAGCACGTCGGCGCTGGCGGCGCCGGCGCGCTTGTGGCCGAGGACGACGTAGCAGCGC
>JBEITC010000178.1:0-7489 GCA_040375075.1 Planctomycetota bacterium
AGCCGCGCGACGGCGACCGGCCAGACGACGAACTGGCCGAGCCATGCGGCGAGCGCGAGGCCGACGACGCCAGCCGTTGCGCCGCCGAAGGGGCCGAGCACGGCGCCGGCGGCGAAGGCTGCGAACGCCGCGGGCAGCAGCACGCCACCGACGGCGAGACCGCACGCGCCGACCGAAGCGCCCCAACCCGCCATGCCCCCAGGCCAGGCGGCGGCGAGTTCGGGCAGGCGCGCGAGCACCGCCATGAGCCCGGCCGTCGGCACGACCGCAGTGGCGACGGCCACGACCCGCAGCGGGCCGAGGTCGGCGAACTCGGCACGCAGCTGCTGCCATCGGGATGCGGAAGCGGACACGAGCGGTGGCATACCCGCAGCGCGCCGGCCGACCAAGACGGCTTCCGCCGGGCGCGCCACCATGGACTCGTCGTGAAGAGTTGCTCACCATGCGCGCACGTCGTGATCGAACGCCTTCTCCACATCCTGAGCTGCCTCGCCGTGCCGGCGCACGCGACGCTCGTGTTCACGCCGCAGGGACCGGTCGTGCGCCGCGGCCGCCCATCGGCGGCATGGCTCGCCGACTGCGCCGACGTCGCGCGCGACCTCGACGTCGTCCGCGGCCGCGTCGACGTGCTGGGACCGCGCCTGCAGCCGTGGCTGCGCTTCTCGCCCGAGGTGCCGGAGCGCTGCCGGCAACGCCTGCGCAACGTGCTCGGCGTGCATCGCACGTCGCTCTTCCCGCCGCAGCGCGGCTGAGCCGCGCCGGAAAATTCCTGCCGTCGGGGCTTGCGTCGCGCGCGCCCTTGCATATTTATGCGCCGCCGCTGCATAAATATGCCAGCCCGCTCCGCCACCCCCGCCGACCGCGACGAACGCCGCCAGCGCATCCTGCGCCTGCTCGGCCGCGCGCGCGTGCGCAACCAGGCGGAGCTGCAGGAGCTGCTCGCCGACGCCGGCTGCGAGGTCAACCAGGCGACGCTGTCGCGCGACCTGCGCGACCTCGGCGTCGTCAAGGGCCCCGACGGCTACGAGCTGCCGGCCGCCGGCGCGGCGCCGGCGCGGGCCGAGGAATCGGTGTGGCTCGCGGCGCGCACGTGGCTGCTCGGCGCGACGCCGGCGCAGAACCTCGTCGTGCTGCGCACGCCGGCGGGCGGGGCGCAGCCGCTCGGCCTCGCCATCGACAAGGCCGAGCTGGCCGGCGTCGTCGGCACGATCGCCGGCGACGACACCGTGCTGGCCGTGTGCGCCGACGCGGCGCGCGCCAAGGCGCTCGCGCGCGAACTGCTCGCCACCAAGGCCGCGCGAGCCACTGGGACCCAGAAGGCATGAAGACCTGCGCGATCGTCGGCGCCTCCGGCTACACCGGGCGCGAACTGCTGGACCTGCTCGCGCGGCACCCCCGCCTCAAGGCGACCGTGGTGATGACCGCGCGCCCCGGCGCGGCCCCGGAGCCGCCGGCGTTCCCCAACGACCCGGCGATCGACGCGCTCGATCTCGACCGCCTCGCCGGCGTGGACGGCGTGTTCTTGTGCACGCCGCACGGCGCTGCCAGCGAGATCGCCAAGGCGGCGCTGGCGCGCGGCAAGAAGGTCGTCGACCTGTCGGCGGACTTCCGTCTGCGCGATCCGGCGCTCTACGCGCGCGTCTACAACAGCCCGCACCCGGCGCCCGAGCTGCTCGCCGAGGCCGTGTACGGCCTGACCGAGCGCCGCCGCGCCGACGTCGCCACCGCGCGGCTCGTCGCCAACCCCGGCTGCTATCCGACGTCGGTGCTGCTGCCGGTGCTGCCGCTGCGCGCCGCGGGCCTGCTCGACGACGCGGCGCCGATCGTCGCCGACAGCAAGAGCGGCACGTCCGGCGCCGGCAAGGCGCCGAGCGAGCGCACGCACTTCGGCGCCGTGCACGAGAACTTCTGCGCCTACGGCGTCGGCGTGCATCGCCACGCGCCGGAGATCCAACAGGAAGCCGGCACGTCGAACCTCGTGTTCACGCCGCACCTGCTGCCGACGTTCCGCGGCATCCTGTCGACGATCTACCTCACGCCCAAGGCCGGCGTCACCGCCGACGCGATGCGCGCCTGCCTGCAGGCGGCGTACGGCGCCGAGCCGTTCGTGCGCGTCTACGGCAAGGGCCAGCCGGAACTGCGCTGCGTGCAGCGCACCAACCAATGCCACATGGCGGTGGCGGCGAGCGGACCGCTCGTCGTGGTCACCTCCGCCATCGACAACCTCGTCAAGGGCGCCTCCGGACAGGCGCTGCAGAACATGAACCTGATGCTCGGACTCCCCGAGGGAGACGGCCTGTCGTGAGGATCCTGGTCAAGATCGGCGGCGCGCAGCTGGAAGACGCCGCGCCGCGGCTCGAGCTCTGCAAGGCGCTGGCGCGGGCGCGCGCCGAAGGCCACGAACTCGTCGTCGTGCACGGCGGCGGCAACCAGATCCGCCAGCTGGTGCGCGCGCTGCAGATCCCCGAGCAGTACCACGAAGGCCTGCGCGTCACCGACGCCAGGACGGCGGAGGTCGTGCTGATGACGCTCGCCGGCAGCGTCAACAAGACGCTGGTCCGCACGCTGCAAGGCTGCGGCGTCGCCGCGGTCGGCCTCAGCGGCGCGGACGACGGCTTGTTCACCGCGACGAGGCTGGAGAAGCCGGGCGTCGACCTCGGCTTCGTCGGCGCCATCGACCGCGTCAAGCCGGACCTCGTCGCCATGCTGGTCGCCAGCGGCCGCGTGCCGGTGATCGCGACCGTCGCGCCGGCCGCCGGCCACGTCGGCGGCGAGCCGTTCTTCAACCTCAACGCCGACCACGCCGCCGGCCCGCTGTGCCGCGCGTTCGGCTGCGATGCCGTGCTGTTCCTGACCGACGTGCCCGGCGTGCTCGACGGCGAGGGCAAGCGCCTCGCCGCGCTGTCGCCTGCCGACTGCGAACGACTCGTCGCCACCGGCGTCGCCAAGGGCGGCATGATCCCGAAGCTCGACGCCGCGCTGATGGCGCTGCGCGACAACCCGCGCGCGCTGGTCAAGATCGCGCCGGCCAACGCGCCCGACGCCGTGCTCGCGGCGCTGCGCGGCAACGTCGGCACGCAGTTCCACACCGCCGAACAGAAGCGCGCCCAGGAGGCCTGCGATGGATGAGGGCTTGATGAAGACGTATGGCCGCGCCGAGGAGGTCTTCGTCGACGGCCACGGCGCGCGCCTGATCACCAGCGACGGCCGCGAGTTCCTCGACTTCCTCGCGGGCATCGCCGTCAGCGCGCTCGGCCACGGCCATCGGCGCCTTGCCGACGAGCTGCGCGACCAGGTCGGCAGGGTCGTGCACCTCAGCAACCTGTTCCGCCATCCGTACACCGAGCAGGTGGCGACGCGGCTGTGCAGCCTCACGGGCATGGCGGCGGCGTTCTTCACCAACTCGGGCACCGAGGCGATGGAGTGCGCGCTGAAGCTGGCGCGCAAGGCGATGCACGTGCGCGGCACGCCCGAGCGCACGTCGTTCGTCGCGCTCGAAGCAGGCTTCCACGGCCGCTCGATGGGCGCCTTGTCGCTGACGCACAGCGAGAAGTACCGCAAGTACTTCCTGCCGCTGCAGAAGGCCACGTGGGTCGCGCCGGAGGACACGGCCGGACTGCAGCGGGCGCTGGAGACCGAGCGGCCGTGCGCGCTGGTGCTCGAGCCGATCCAGGGCGAGGGCGGCATCCGGCCGCTCTCGGCCGGCTTCCTGCAGGCCGCGCGCGAACTGTGCACGGCGACCGGCACGCTGCTCGTGCACGACGAGATCCAGAGCGGCTGCGGCCGCACCGGCAGCTTCCTCGCCGGCCACGACGTCGGCGTGACGCCGGACGTCGTGACGCTGGCCAAGCCGATCGCGGCCGGCCTGCCGATGGGCGCCTGCCTCACGACCGCCGCGCTCGCGGACACCTTCCACAAGGGCGATCACGGCTCGACCTTCGCCGGCGGGCCGCTGGTCTGCCGCGCCGCGCTGGTGTTCCTGCGCGAGGTCGAGCAGGGCCTGCTCGGCAACGTCGCCGCGCGCGGCGCCGAGCTGCGCGCCGGCCTCGAAGCGCTGCAGCGCGAGTTCGCCATGGTGCGCGAGGTGCGCGGCCGCGGCCTGATGCTCGGCCTGCGCGTGCATCACTCCGGCGAGGCGCTGCAGAAGGCCCTCTACCGCAACGGCCTGATCGTCAACTGCACCGCCGGCGACGTCATGCGCATCGTGCCGCCGTTCGTGCTCACCGCCGACGACGTGCAGGACGGCCTGCGCATCCTCCGCCAGACCCTCGCCGTGCTCCCCGGCTGCCAGTCGACCACCCCGCCCGCCGCATGACCGCCACGCTCGATCTCGCCCCGATCTCGCAGCAGGACCTGCTCTGCACGTCGTCGCTCACGGCGACGGACATCGAACGCATCTTCGCGACGGCGCGCGCGCTCAAGGCCGGCCGCGAGGTGCACACGCAGGTGCTCAAGCACAAGCGCCTCGCGATGATCTTCGAGAAGGACTCGCTGCGCACGCGCTTCACCTTCGACATCGGCATGCAGGACATGGGCGGCAGCGCCGTGTTCATGGACCACCGCGACGCCCGCCTCGGCTCGCGCGAATCGGTCAAGGACATGGCCAAGAACCTCGAGCGCTGGGTGCACGGCATCGTCGCGCGCACCTTCAAGCACAAGGCGCTCGAAGAGCTGGCCCATCACGCGAACATCCCGGTCATCAACGGCCTGTCGGACTTCGTGCACCCCTGCCAGGCGCTCTCCGACTTCTTCACGCTGACCGAGAAGTGGGGCGCGGTGAAGGGCCGCACGCTGACCTACGTCGGCGACGGCAACAACACCTGCCACGCGCTGATCCACACCGCGGTCAAGCTCGGCGCCAACATCCGCGTCTGCTCGCCCGAGGGCTACGAGCCGAACTCGCGCGTCGTCAACGAAGCGATGCGCACGGCGCTCGAGACCGGCGCGCAGGTGACCATCACCAACGACCCGGACGCCGCCGCCGACGGAACCGACGCGATCTACACCGACGTCTGGGCCAGCATGGGCCAGGAAGACGAGATCGAGGAGCGCAACGGCATCTTCGCCGCGTACCAGGTCGACGACGACATGATGCTGCGCGCCAACAAGGGCGCGCTGTTCATGCACTGCCTGCCCGCCCACCGCGGCTGGGAGGTCACGCAGGAGGTCATGGATGGCCCGCAGAGCGTCGTCTACGACATCGCGGAGAACCGGTTGCACGTGCAGAAGGCCGTCATGGCCTTGCTGATGCGCTGACGCCATGACGTCTCCCCGCTCACTCCCGAGGTCGCCGCGTCCGCTGCTTCGCGCCCGCGTCATGCGGGCGCAGCAACTCGGTCGTGGCCACCGGCTGCACGTGCAGAAGGCCGTCATGGCCTTGCGGATGCGCTGACGCCATGACGTCTCCCCGCCCACTACCGAGGTCGCCGCGTCCGCAGCCGCGCGCCCGCGTCATGCGGGCGCAGCAACTCGGTCGTGGCCACCGGTTGCACGTGCAGAAGGCCGTCATGGCCTTGCTGATGCGCTGACGACGTCGCGAACGCGTCGCGCCCACCTCACCCCCGCATTCCTCTCCGTCCGTCCGAGCGACTCCCATGAGCAAGAAGCCCAGCAAGAGCAAGAAGAAGAAGAAGATCGTCCTCGCCTACTCCGGCGGCCTCGACACCTCGATCATCGTTCCCTGGCTGAAGGAGAACTACGACTGCGAGGTGCACGCCTACTGCGGCGACATCGGCCAGGGCGAAGACGAGCTGCGCGGGCTCGCCGCCAAGGCCAAGGCCAGCGGCGCCGTCAGCTGCCGCGTCGACGACCTGCGCCGTGAGTGGCTCGAGGACTACGTCTGGCCGTGCGTGCGCGCGATGACGGTCTACGAAGGCCGTTACCTGCTCGGCACGAGCATGGCGCGGCCGATCCTGGCCAAGGGGCAGGTCGAGTACGCGCAGGAGATCGGCGCCGACGCCGTCGCGCACGGCTGCACCGGCAAGGGCAACGACCAGGTCCGCTTCGAGCTGACCTACCAGGCGCTCGGCCCGGAGCTCGAGGTCATCGCGCCGTGGCGTCACTGGGACATCCGCAGTCGCGAGGACGCGCTGGCGTACGCCGACGCGCGCGGCATCCAGGTCACCGCGTCGCGCACGAAGATCTACTCGCGCGACCGCAACCTCTGGCACATCAGCCACGAGGGCGGCGCGCTCGAGTCGCCCGGCAACACGCCGCCCGACGACGTCTGGACGCTGACGGTCGACCCGCGCAAGGCGCCCGACCAGGCGCACGAGCTGAGCATCGGCTTCCAAGCGGGCGTGCCGGTCAGCATCGACGGCAAGACGATGCCGGCCGAGAAGCTGCTGGCGAAGCTCAACGAACTCGGCAGCGCCCACGGCGTCGGCCGCGTCGACATCTGCGAGAACCGCCTCGTCGGCATGAAGTCGCGCGGCGTCTACGAGACCCCGGGCGGCACGATCGTGATGGAGGCCGCGCGCACGATGCGCGCGCTCACCATGGAGCGCGACACGCTGCGCCTGTGCGAGAAGCTGATGCCGGAGTACGCCGACCTCGTCTACACCGGCCGCTGGTTCCACCCGACGCGCGTCGCGATGGACGCGCTGTTCGCGCAGGCGACGAAGCACGTCACCGGCGAGGTGCGCGTGCGCCTCTACAAGGGCACGGCGACGGCGCTGTCGGCGAAGAGCAAGCACAGCCTGTTCTCCGAGGACCTCGCGACCTTCGGCCACTCGGCGAAGTTCGACCACGCCGACAGCTACGGCTTCGTCAAGCTGTACGGGCTGCCGGGCGCGGTCGCCGCGAAGGTGCAGGGAGTCGGCAAGTGAGCAAGGACGGCCAGATGTGGGGCGGCCGCTTCCAAGGCAGCCTCGACGCGCTGTTCGCCGACTTCCAGAAGAGCCTGACCGTCGACCACGTGCTCGCGTTCGCCGACCTGCGCGTCAATCGCGCATGGAGCGGCGCGCTCGCCAAGGCGGGCGTGTTCACCGCGGCGGAACTCGCCACGGTGCACGCCGCGATCGACGACCTGGAGGCGCACTGGCGCCGCACGGGCGTGCCCGCCGGCGACCCGGCCGAGGACGTGCACAGCCTCGTCGAGCGCGAGCTCGTCGCCCGCTGCGGCGACCTCGGCAAGCGCATCCACACCGGCCGTTCCCGCAACGACCAGGTCGCGACCGACCTGCGGCTGTTCCTGCGCGAGCGCGCGGCGGCGCTGCGCGCGGCGATCGCCGGCTTGTGCGCCGAGCTGGTCGCCAAGGCGGCCGCTCACCACGACGCGCCGATCCCGGGCTACACGCACCTGCAGCGCGCGCAACCGATCACCATCGGCCACTGGGCGCTCGCCCACTGCGAGGCGCTCGGCCGCGATCGCGAGCGCCTCGGCGACGCCGCCGCGCGCATGGACAGCTCGCCGCTCGGCAGCGGCGCGCTGGCCGGCACCGTGCTCGGCGTCGACCGCGACGCCGTCGCCCGCGACCTCGGCTTCGCC
>JBEITC010000557.1:0-2360 GCA_040375075.1 Planctomycetota bacterium
CGATCGAGCACGACCGCCGGACCATCGGCGGCGACCGGCACGTTGGTGTCCAGGACCAACGCCTGCGCCGTCGGCAGCGCGGCTTCCAGGGTCGACAGCAGCGCCGCGGGAAGGGTCGGCGCGTCGGCGGCGAGGCGCACGACGAGGACCCGCCCGTCCTTGCCGGCGTCGCCGTGGGCGGCGAGCGCTGGCGCCGTCGCGAACAGTTCGTCGGCGAGCCAGTCCGCGCAGCCGCCGCAGTGCGGCAGCGGGAGTTCTCCGACGGCGAGGCGGGCCGAAAGGTCGGCCGGTTCGGCGCCGCGACCCGACTCGCAGGGTCGCGGGCCCGCAGCGGCGTCGAGGACCAGCAGGCGCCGGGGCGCGTCGCACGCCGTCCAGGCGCCGGCGATCGGCCGGCCGAGCCGGCGCCGCGCTGCGTCGATCGCCGAGCGGTCGACGCGCACGGTCACGCCATCCTCGCGTGGCGAGGGTTCGTTCGGAGCGGCGGCTGGCATGCGGCGCAGATGCGGAAGGGTAATGTCCTCGCGGGCAGCGAGACAGCGGAACCTATGACGGCGTCATCGGTTGGCGGCCATCCCGGGCCGAAGTCTGCCCGCCAGCCCAGGTGGCACGCGGGGTTGCGGGCCGGCAAGATGCCGGTGTGTCCATCGCCCTCGTGATGCCGACGTGGAACGCCGGCCCCCTGCTCGACGAAGTCCTGGCCGCGATCCTGGCGCAGAAGGGCGTCGTGTTCGACGAACTGCAGGCGATCGACAGCGGTTCGACCGATGGCACCGTCGAGCGCCTGCAGCGGGCCGGCTTCCGCGTGGCGTCGATCCCGCAGCGCGAGTTCGACCACGGCGGCACCCGCGACCGCGCGATCGCGATGACGCGCAGCGAGCGCGTCGTCCTGCTGGTGCAGGACGCGACCATCCAGGGCGAGGACTGGCTGGCGAAGATGGTCGCGCCGTTCGCCGATCCGCAGGTCGCCGGCGTCTGGTGCCGCCAGATCCCGCGCGCGAAGTGCCAGCCGGTGATGAAGCGGCGCATCCTCGGCTGGCCGGGTTGGGGCGACGGCGTCACGACGAAGCGGCTGCCCGACGGCAAGTCGCTCGACGACCTGCAGCCGTTCGACCGGTTGATGCTGTGCGCGTTCGACAACGTCGCGTCGTGCCTGCGTCGTTCGGTCTGGGAGCGCTTCCCGCTCGGTCCGCGGCGCTTCGGCGAGGACGTGCACTTCGGCAAGCGCGTGATCGCCGCCGGCATGGCGCTGGCGCACCAGGGTGGCGCGGTGGTGATGCACAGCCACGACCGCTCGGCCTGGGCCGAGGGCAAGCGCACGTTCTGCGACCATCGCAACCTGCGCCAGCTGTTCGGCCTCGTCGGCATCCCCGACCGCGCGTGCCTCGAGGGCGCGATCGAGCACGGCACCAAGGAGCACTGCGACTACGTGCGCAGCCTCGGCCTGCCGGCGGTCGAGGAAGCGGCGGCGCTCAAGTGGACGACCGAGTACGTGAAGTGGCAGTGCTGGGGCCAGTACGTCGGCGCGATGGCCGGCGCCGGCCTGCCGAGCCCCGAGGGCGCGTTCCTGCGCTTGCTCGGCAAGCGCCTCGAACGCGGCATCGGCTAGCGGCCGCTCGCCAAGCGGGCGCAGTGCTCCTCGAGCTCACGCACGCGGCGATGCAGTTCCTCGACGAGCCGCAGCAAGTCATGGCACTGCGCCAGCAGGTCGTCGCGGGAGGCGTGGGCGAGCGTGAGCCGCTCGCGCAGGTCGGCGATCTCGGCGGCCGGATCCTTGGATGGCGAGGTCACGGCAGCGACTATACCGTCGCGCCGCGCGCCGGCGCGCCATGAGCAAGGTCCTCGTCGTCTGTCCGTTCGTGCCGCATCCGCCGAGCCATGGCGGCAGCATCCGCACGCGCACGATGCTGCAGGCGCTCGCGCTCGACGGGCCGGTCGAACTGGCGGCGGCGGCGTGCGGGGACCACGACGTCGCCAACCTGCACGCGTTGGCGCACGACCTCGGCGTCGCCGTGCACCCGCTGCCGGCGCGCGTCGGCCGGCCGTCGCCGGCGACGAAGCTGGCGCAGTGGTGCGCCGGCCGCTCGGAGCTGCTGATGCGGCGGTGGCAGCCGACCGCGGCGGACCGCGTCGCTGCGCTCGTCGCCGGCGGCGGCTTCGGGCTCGTCGTGCTCGACAGTTCCTACGTGCTGCCGCTCGCGCCGCGTGGCGCGCCGTCGCTGCTGTCGCTGCACAACCTCGAGCACGCGATGCTCGCGCGTCGCGATGGCGTGCGGCGGACGATCGCCGATCGACTGACGCGCCGCGTGGAGGCCAGCCGGGTGCGCGCCGCCGAGCGCGCGGCGATCGCCGTCGCCAGC
>JBEITC010000097.1:0-10183 GCA_040375075.1 Planctomycetota bacterium
CGCCGGCCGACGTCGTCGCCGCTTCGAGCGTCGCGAGGCGCCAGCCGGCGAAGAGCGTGACGTCGACGTACGGCATCGCCCACGCGGCGCGCAGTTCGAGGTCGTGCAGCCAGCCGTCGACGTCGCCCGCGACGGCGACGTCGGGGCACAGCGCGTACTCGGCGTCGAGGGACACCCCTTGCCAGCGCGCGCCCAGTCGCAGCGCCGCGTAGAGGTTCTCGCCGTCGAACGACGAACGCTCGACGAGGCCGTCGCCGGAGCGGCGCGCGGTCAGCGACAGGTCGCGCGAGGCGAACACGCCGCCGGCGCCGGCGTGCAGCGCGAGCGGCCGGTCCCACAGCTTCGTGCGCTTGGTCGCGAAGGTCTCGACGTAGCCCAGGCGCCATTCGTCCATCGCCGCGCGCATGCTCGCTTCGTCGCCGGCGGCGTAGGCGCCGTAGCCGTCGTCGAGCGGGCTGCCGGGGTCGCCGGCGATGCCGAGCCGGTACCAGTCGACGCGCACGCCGGCGAAGCCGTCGCCGACGTCGAAGCGGTAGCACAGGTCCTGGTCGCGATCGCCCTGGCCGAACGCCGACAGCGGCTGTGCGGCGTTGTTCGTCGCCGCGCCGCCGCCGCCGCTCCCCGGCGTCGCCGCCGACGCGTCGCCGGTCAGGCGATGGACGGCGACGTACGGCGACAGCTGGAAGCGGGGCTCGGCGAACGTGGTCGACGAGCAGGCCGCGGCCAGCAGCAAGGCGATCGTCGAGAGGGCGCGCATGGCGCAACGGTAGCGGCCGATCGCCGCGGACAAAGGGCGTGCGCACGGCAGCCGGCGTCGTAGCCTGTCGGCATGACCGAGACGTTCCTCGAACGCGACTTCAAGGCCTACGAGAAGCACCGCCAGGACGACCCCGAGTACAACGCGCTGCGCCTGTCCGTCCGCCGCAAGCTGAAGGCGATGGTCGACGCGACCGCGAAGGAGGCGAAGGCCCTGGGCGTCGAGACGAGCGCGCAGGCCGGCCTGCACCACCCGTACACGTTCAACAGCTACCGCGTGCGCGAGCAGCGCGCGTACCTGTGCCGCAACCCGAAGGAGCGGAAGAAGCTGGCTTCGTTCTTCGGCGAGGCGCTCGGCAAGGACGCCGAGACGCACTACATCCAGACGGTGCTCGAGGCGTGCATCGACGACATGATCGTCGAGGCGGCGCTGCGCGTGCATCCGCAGGCGTGGTGGGACGGCGAGCACCTCAAGAAGAAGGTCCTCGGCGATCCGGCGAAGCTCGACGAGTTCTGCCAGCTGCTGCGCGCGCTGCCGCCGGGCTTCAACCTGAAGCTCCACGACTGGAAGAAGGACAACTGGTGCTCGTCGGCGAAGCCCGCCGAGATCAAGGAGATGTTCGGCCACTACACGCCGGGCAACCACTGGCTGCACGTCCAGCGCCAGTTGCCGAAGGAGGACGCGGTGGCGATGGGGCCCGACGCCGAAGCGTGGGTGCGCACGTCGCTGCTGGCGCTGCTGCCGATCTACCGCTTCACGCTCTGGGATCCGAGCTGAGCGGGCGCGCGCGCGGCGCGCGGCTCACTGCGCCGGGTAGGTCGCCTTGACCCACTCGGCCCACTTGCGGTCGAAGTCGAGCACCGACACGCCGTACGCCGCCTGCAGCGATTCGCGCGTCGCGCCGACGAGGTCGGTCTGGTCGGGCCCCCAGTTGGCGTCGACGCGGCCCTTCACGCCGAAGAGGAACTTCTGCCACTTCTCCGGCCCCTGCGAGATCAGCCAGTCGACCCGCGACCAGACGGCGACGTGGTCGTCGAACTTGATGTTGCCGAAGTCGCGCCACGCGACGACCTCGGGAAAGGGCGCCTGCTTCGGCGAGCCGAGCTGGTTGCGGCAGTGGACGTTCCACTTGGCCACGACCTTCATGTCCGCCGTCGAGCCCTCGTTCTGGTCGAAGCTCGACCAGTCGCCGCTGATCCGACGCGAGTTCCAGTGGCCGAAGCCCTCGCGGATCCAGACGGGCAGGTCGTAGGCGTAGAAGCGGAAGCCGTCGAGCAGGTTGATGCCGACGTTGAAGTTCAGCGCGCAGTGCAGCGCGGTGTCGTGCTTGAGCGGGAACTTGTCCGACTCGGTGCAGAAGCAGATCAGCAGCGAGCCGGTCTCCTTGTAGTGCCAGCGCTGCGGCAGGGCCGAGTCGCGCAGCACGTACGTCTTCATGTACTCCTGGAACGGCGCCGCCTTCTCGGTCACGAAGACGAGGTACTTGTCCTTCATGCCGAGGTACGGGCCGTAGCCCATGTAGCGCGCGCCCGGCTGGCGGATGACCTTGGTCGGATCGGCCGGGAAGTCCTCGTCCTTCACGCCGAACAGCGCGCTCGTCTCGGCGTAGAGCTTCTCGAGCCGCCACGCGGTGAGGTGCAGGCGCAGCCACGGATCGAGCACGCGCGCCTTCGGGTTCACGCCGGGGAGGACCTTCTGCAGCTCCTCCAGCTCCGTCCGGATCTTGCCGCGCGTCTCCGGGTCCATCGGCACCGTCCACTCCGGCAGGTTGAGGCCGACGCGGAAGTGCTTCGTCTCCGCCCACAGGATCTTGGTGAACTCGAGCCGCGCGTCGATGTCCGACGACTGCACGACCTTGCCGGCGACCTCGCCGAAGACGAACGGGCCGTAGTTGAGGTAGCCGGCCTTGGCCAGCGCCTCGGGCGCGTTCTTGGTGTACGGGTCGACGCGCCACTTCGGCGTCTTGTCGGTCTTGGCGCCCTGGGCGGGGGCGGCGACGGCGGCCAACGCGGCGAGCGCCAGCGCGGCGAGCGGACGGAAGGGCGTGGTCATGGGCGGTGGCGGGTGGCGGCGGATCGGCGGCGTGACGGCGTGGTCAGACCTTGGCGCGCCATTGCTTCGCCTGCTCGATGGCCTGGAAGACGGACAGGTTCTCGATGGGCGCCTCGCCGAACAGGCAGCGGGCGGTGTTGACCGCCTCGCGCTTGACGGTGTGCTGGCCGTCGTCGAGGTAGCGATGCAGCAGCACGCCCTGCTCCTTGACCATCAGGTAGCGCAGCAGGCGCAGGCCGGTCATCTGCTCGACGGCGCCCTTGCTGGCGATGGCTTCGAACACCGGCGCGGCGAGCTCGAGGCTGCGCGCGGGCGCGAGCGCCTCGGCGACGACGGGGCCGGCGGTCGGCCAGTTGGTCTTGCAGTGCTCGAGCACGCCCGGCAGTTGCGCGGTCTTGCCCTGCGCGAAGGCGCCGAGCTGCGCGTAGAAGGCGGTCTCCGGGTCGGCGTCCTTGGCCATCGTCTCGAAGAACGGCACGAGGTCCTTGTCGCCCATGCCGCACAGCCGGCGCGCGAGGTGCCGGCGCAGCTCGACGCGCGGCTTCTTGCTCTCGCGCGCCATCAGCGCCGTGTGCTCCTTGCCGAGCGTCGCGTCGAGCACGGCGAACAGCTGCGCGTTGACGCCGTCCGTCCGGTCGACGATCTGCGCCATGACGATCGGCGCCGCGCCGGCGCCGAGGGCGACCAGCGCCTTGTGCGCCGGCTCGTGCAGCTTCTCGTCCGGCTTGCGGAACTGATCGATCAACGCGCGCGCCTTCGCCTTGTCGGCGTCCTTGAGCTCCGGCCACTCGGCCAGCTTGCCGTTCGCGGCGGGCGCGGGCGCGGCCGGCTTCTGCTGGGCGAGCGCCGTGCCGGCGGTGGCGAGGAACGCCGCGAACGCGGCGAGGGCGATGGGGCGGATCATGGACGTTTCGGCGGGCGCAGCCACGACGGCAACGCGTGCTCGTAGTCAGGGTGGACGAAGGTCGCCTTGTCGGCGAGCAGGACCTGCTGCTCGCGGTACCAAGCGTCGAACTCGATGCGCGTGTGCGTCACGAAGCCGACCTGCAGCGCGTCGACGTAGTCGTCGAGGACGAGCCCCGTTGACTCCTTGAGGTCGAACAGGCCGACGACGAACCAGCCGTGCGGCAGCTCCAGCGGCGGACTGACCGCGCCGACGCGCGTCGGGTCGAACGCCCACATGCCGACCGGCAGCAGCGCCGTGCCGCGCGTCAGGTTGGCCCGGCGCTTGTCGCGCACCTGCTGTGACTGTTGTTCGAGCTCGATCGCGTTGGTCGCCACCGAGCAGATCGCCTCGGCGAGTTGGCGCTGGGCGGCCCGCTGCGGCGCGAAGGCCCGCTGCGCCAGCCGCAAGGGGAGCACCTGGTCCTCGAGCGCGCGCAGCACCTTGCTCTTGCGGCCGCCCTCCGGCAGGTAGCCGTCGTAGAACGTCACGTACGGCGCGACGTCGGCGAGGGTGATCTCGATGCCGTCCAGCACGAGCAGGCGGGTCTCGGCGGACGCGGCGGGTTCGCCGCCGCAGGCGGCGAGGACGGCGGCCAGCGCGACGCCGGCGGCGACGGAGGCCTGCATGCGTCGGTTCACGGCGTGTCGAGCGCGGCGAGGAAGTCGCAGACGGGACCGCAGAGGAAGCGGTAGGTCGCGTCGAGCTGTTCGGCGAAGCGGGCCGCGTCGCTCGTCGCGGTGGGCACCGGGAAGCTGCCGGTGTTCTCCAACCAGATCGAGCGCTGGTCGGGCGGCCAGGTCTCGATGCGCACCTGGTAGGTCTCCGGCGCGCCGGGCGGCGGCGGCAGCACGAAGCGCGCGCCGAGCGAGTGCAGCGGCCGGTCGAAGGCCTGCCATGCCTCGGCGCCCGGCGCGATCAGCTTGCGGCTGAGGAACTCGCGGCCGTCGCGGTAGTGCCGCGGCGCCACCAGCGAGCGGACGGTGAACTGCTGCGCGACCGACGTCGCGATGCCGAGCGCGCCGAACGCCGCGGTCGCGACCTGCACGACGCGGCCGGCGAAGTCCTCCGGCGTCGTGCCGCGCATCTCCTCGCGCAGCACGAGGCGGTCCCACGCGAACGTCGCCGTCGACACCTGTCCCGGGGCCTGTGGCAGGTTGCTCAGGTGGATGCCGTCGGGCGCGATCTGGAAGTTCTGGTAGCCGATCGCCGGCTGGCGCCAGAGGGCGTTGTGCACGCTCTGCACGAGGTCGGCGCGCACCTGCTGGGGCGGGTGGAGGATCTCGGCGGCGAAGGCGATCGTGCGCGGGTCGTAGTTCATCCGTTCGGCGCGGCCGATGCTAAGGGGCGGACGCGCGCGCGACACGGCCCGCGCCGGCGTTCGTCGCAAAGAGGGAGGAATGACCTGCCCGGCTCGTATCGACCGCCAGGACTGCTACACTCCCGCGCCAATTCCTGCCGATCGAAACGTGATGAACCGCCTTCTCGTCCGCGCCGCCGCCGTGGCCGCATTCGTGGCCTTCCCGCTCCTGGCCCAGGGTCAGCAGGAGCTGATCAAGAACCTGCGCCGTGACGTCGCGCGCCTCAACGACCAGCTGGTCGACGAGCGCACGCGGATGCTCGCCGAGCTGAAGGTCAACGGCAAGTCGCTCGACCCGCGCGAGGTCATGCGCGAGGCGGTCTACCTGACCGGCGGCAAGCTCGTGGAGGCCAAGGTCTCCGAGTTCTTCGTCTTCGAGGAGATGAAGAAGCAGGTCGAGTCGGGCGTGCGCAAGGCCGAGGAGTTCGACGTCAAGGAGCAGGACGTCGTCGACCAGCTCGCGCCGATGAAGCAGGAGTTCGAGACCAAGAACCCCGGCGTCGACTTCTGGGAAGTCGTGCGCTCGCAGTTCGGCCTCAACAAGGAGACGTTCCTGCAGCAGCGCCGCGAGTCGATCCTGTTCGACCGCGTGTTCTTCCCGGGCGCGCCGAAGAACTGGCCGGACATCACCAAGGAGGCGATCAAGGCCCAGACGCAGAGCGACCAGGGCCCGCGCGTCCTCGAGCAGCTCGAGAAGGCGACCGAGGGCGTCGACGAGAAGGGCCAGCCGAAGAAGCTGCCCGACTTCTGGGTCAACATGATGCGCCAGTTCGTGCAGAAGGGCCTGCGCAGCTGGAGCGACATCCGTTACGCGTCGAACGGCCTGCCGGCCGACGTCGTGCTCAAGGTCAACGAGCTGAGCTGGTCGACGCAGGAAGCCTTCGACTTCGTCAAGCAGGGCCTGTTCGTCCAGGACCTCGAGCGCGCCGTCCAGGAGGTCTGCGTCCGCGAGGCGCTGCGCCAGGAGCTGATCGCCAAGGGCGCCTACGTCAGCAACGAGGACTTCCAGAAGCGCTACGACGAGTACCGCCAGCCGTACGACTCGACGCCGTTCACGGTCGAGGTCATCGCGACGCGCTTCAAGGGCTACCCGTGCCTCGAGGCCTACCGCGCCCGCTGGCGCCTGATCACGTCGTACGCCGACATGATCAAGGCCGACGTCAACGACGAGAACCTGCAGGCCCACGCCAACAAGCGCGCCGCCTTCTTCGCCGACGGCCAGGTCGACGTCAGCCTGATCCCGTTCCAGGCGCGCAACCCGAAGACGGGCGCGTGGGAGCCGGACGGCATGACCGGCGCCAAGGCCCGCTGCGAGGCGCTGTTCGCCGGGCTGGAGAAGAAGGAGCTGACGTTCGACCAGGCGCTCGACAAGCACGCCGAGTTCTTCAGCAACGACGAGAAGCGCGGCCGTCTCGGCATGCTGCCGCTCAACCAGCTGCGCCAGCAGCTGCGCGAGAACGAGTTCACGCAGCTGCTCGACGGCACGTCGATCGCGGACTTCCTGTTCTTCGAGGCCGATGTCGGCAAGACGATCGGCCCGATCCAGAGCCCGGACGGCTGGGTGATCGCGCGCGTCAACTCGCGCACGCCGGCCCGCCGCCAGATCGACGTCAAGGTGGAGCGCGAGCGCGAGCTGGTGAAGGAGGACTACGTCACCACGCGTTTCTTCGAGTGGGCCGCCGAGGTCATCGGCAAGGCCAAGTTCGAGTGATGCCGCCGCGCCGGCGGCCGCCGCGCGCGGCCCCGGTGGCGCCCGCGCCCGTCTTCGCGCTGCTTCCGGGCGGGCGGGCGCGCTAGCATCCCCGCGGTGACCGAACCGTCGGATCCGCGCGAGGCCCTCCGCAGCCTGCTGCGCCGCCTTTGGGCCGCCATCGTCCGCTACCGGGGCATGGTCGCGACCATGCTGCTGTTCGGCTTCCTCGAGGCCGCCTTCACCAAGCTGCCGTTCGTGCTGGTGAAGCCGCTGATGGCCGAGCTCGGCGCCTCCGAGGCCGGCGCGCCGCCGAAGCCTGCCCCGGCCCTGCCCGGCGACCCGTCGATCGCCGACCGTCTGTCCGACGACTTCAACGGCTGGTTCCGGGAGTTCAGCAGCGAGTCGATGCGCGCCCTCGGCATCGCCTTCGAGCACCCCGGCATGAACGTCGTGGTCGTCTGCGGCGCGCTGGCGGCGTTCTGCGGCCTGCTCGGCGCCGTGACGATCTACTTCGTCCAGACGATCTCCCGCCTGTTCGCCGTGCGCATCGTCGCCGACCTGCGCGGCGAGCTGGCGCGCCACTTCCTGCGCCTGCCGGTGCGCTTCTTCGGCCGCCAGCGCATGGGCGAGCTGATCAGCAAGGTCACCAACGACACGCAGGTGATGCAGCGCAGCTTCGAGCTGGCCAGCGACAACGTCGTCGTCGATCCGCTGATGATCCTCGGCAACGTCGCCGTGCTGGCGTGGTTCGTGCCGCAGGCGCTCGTCGTCCTGGTCGTGATGGTGCCGGTGATGGCGATCCCGATGCTGCGGCAGGGGCGGCAGGTCAGCAAGCGCAGCAGCAAGAGCCTGCAGGCGATGGGCGAGACGACGGAGTCGCTCAACCAGATCCTCACCGGCATCCGCACGGTGAAGTCCTTCCAGCTCGAGGCCGCGATGCTGCGCGACTTCGAGTCGACGACGGCGACCTTCCTCGACCGCACGCGCAAGATGCTGCGCGCCAAGGGCCGGTCGATGGCGCAGACGTTCGTCAGCTACCAGGTCGGCTTCGGCGCGCTGCTGGTGGTGCTCGGCTGGGTCGTGCTCGTCGATGGCGGCATCCGCTTCGACGACGTCGCGCTGGTGATCATGCCGCTGGCGACGACCTACCAGCACGTCAAGCGCTTGACGCGCAGCTACCACGTGCTGATGGAGTCGTCCGGCGCGCTCGCGGGCCTGGAAGCGGTCCTGCGCGAGCCGCTCGATCGCGACGTCGCGTCCGGCGCCGCGATGCCGCACGTGCGCGGCGACCTGGAACTGCGCGACGTCTGGTTCGGCTATGGCTCCGAGCCGGTGCTGCGGGGCCTGTCCCTGCGCGTGCCCGCCGGCACCACCGTCGCGCTGGTTGGCGAATCGGGCAGCGGCAAGACCACGACCGTCGACCTGCTGCAGCGCTTCCACGACCCGCAGCAGGGCGTCGTCCTGGTCGACGGCCACGACCTCCGCGACGTGCGGCTCGCCGACTGGCGCGCCCGCACCGCCGTCGTCAGCCAGCAGTCGTTCCTGTTCAACACGACGATCCGCGCCAACATCGAGTGCGGCCGTCCGGGCGCGACGCAGGCGCAGATCGAGGCGGCCGCGAAGGCCGCCAACATCCACGACTTCATCGTCTCGCTGCCGCAGGGCTACGACACCGTCGTCGGCGACCGCGGCGGCAACCTGTCCGGCGGCCAGCAGCAGCGGCTGGCCATCGCGCGCGCGATCGTGCGCGATCCGGCGGTGCTGTTCCTCGACGAGGCGACGAGCGCGCTCGACTCCGAGAACGAGCGCCTCGTGCAGGCGGCGCTCGACGCGCTGCGCAAGGGCCGGACCTCGGTCGTGATCGCGCACCGGCTGTCGACGATCGTCGGCGCCGACCGGATCGTCGTGCTCGAGCAGGGCCGCGTCGTCGAGAGCGGCACGCACGCCGAGCTGCACGCGCGCAACGGCGCCTATCGCCGCATGTTCGACGCCTACGCCGGCGGTTCCGCGCCGTCAGGCGGGGCCTAGCAGCGCGACGACGGTCGCGCGCATCGCCTCGCCGCGACCGATCGCGTCGACCTTCTCGCCGGTCTTGCCCTTCACGTTGACGCGGTCGACGTCGACCTCGAACAGCTCCGCGAGCCTCGCGCGCACCGCCGCGCGCATCGGCTTGAGCTTCGGCGCCTCGGTCTCGACGACGCAGTCGAGGCCGAACACGCGCAGCCCGCGCGCGCGCACGCGGGCCATCGTCTCGCGGCAGAACTCCGCCGACGCGCGGCCGGCGTTCGCCGGGTCGCGGTCGGAGAACAGCGTGCCGAGGTCGTCGAGGCCGGCGGCGCCCAGCACGGCGTCGCAGGCGGCGTGCAGCAGCGCGTCGCCGTCGCTGTGGCCGACGGGGCCGACGTCGCACGGGAACGGCACGCCGCCGAGCGTGCAGGCGCGGCCGGGAGCGAGGCGGTGCACGTCGATGCCGAGGCCGATGCGGGGCAGGTCGTTCATGCGAGGTTGGCGGCGAGGATCGCCTCCGCCAGCGGCAGGTCGGCCGGCGCGGTGATCTTGAGGTTGGTGGGCGTGCCGCGCACGACGGCGACGGGCTCGCCGAGGCGCTCGACCAGCGACACGTCGTCGGTGCCCGCGAAGCCGTCGCGCGCGGCGGCTGCCATGGCGCGCAGCAGCAGTTCGCGCCGGATCACCTGCGGCGTCTGCGCCAGCCAGACGCCCGCGCGGTCGACGGTGGCCTCGACGAGGCCTTCGGGCGAGACCTTCTTGAGCGTGTCGGGCGCGGGCAACGCCAGCAGCGCGGCGCCGTGCGCGACCGCGGCGGCGATGCAGGCGCGGGTCGGGCCGATCGGCAACAGCGCGCGCGCCGCGTCGTGCACCAGCACGAGGTCGACGTCGGCGCTGCAGGCGGCGAGGCCGTTCTGCATCGATTCCTGGCGCGTCGCGCCGCCGTCGACGAAGCGCAGCGGGCAGCGGCCGCCGAGCGCGCGCTCGATCTCGGCGCCGTGGCGCGCGACGTGCGTGGGCCGATCCTCGGCGTGGACCATGGCCAGCATCTCGGCGGCCATGCCGTCGGGCAGGGCCTGCGCGAGGCGTTCGGCGCTGCGCGCCAGCAAGGTGCGGCCGCCGAGCGACAGCCACGCCTTGGGCGTCGGCCCGCCGAAGCGCGTGCCGCGGCCGGCGGCGAGCAGCAACATGGTGACCTTCACGGCGACAGACCGTACACTCCGCCGCGTGGCGGTCGTACGGATTCTGGGCATCGATCCAGGCACACGGGTCGTGGGCTACGCCTGCCTCGAGGTGGCGACGGCGGACGCGCGCGCGGCCGGCGCGGCCGTCCCGCTGGCCTTGCGCGCCAGCAACGTCGTGCGCGCGGGC
>JBEITC010000444.1:0-3422 GCA_040375075.1 Planctomycetota bacterium
AGCGCCACGACCTCCGGCCGCGTGCGCGCGACCTCGTCGGCGAACGGCACGGTCCCGCCGCCCTGCTTCCGCGCCGGCATGCGGGCGCCGCGTTCGCGCAGCAGCGCGCCGAGCTGGTCGGCGAGTTCGCGCACGCGCGCCGGCTCGCGCCGGGCGAGGTCGTGCTTCTCGCCGATGTCGGCGACGACGTCGAACAGTTCGAGCCGGCCGTCGGCGTGATGGTGCACGAGCTTGTGGTCGCCGACGCGGATCGCGCTCCACGGCTGCTGGCCGGAGTAATGGTGCGGGTAGTGCCAGACCAGCGGCCGCGGCGCCGCGGCGACCGCCGCCTGCCCGCGCAGCGCCGGCGCGAACGACACGCCGTCGACCTGCTGCGCTGTGCGCCCGTTCCAGTCGACGCCGGCGACGTCGAGCACGGTCGCGAAGACGTCCTCGACCACGACCTGCTGCGCCACCACGCCGCCCGCCGGCGCCACGCCCGGCCAGCGCGCCAGCAACGGCACGCGCACGCCGCCTTCGTAGGGCGCCAGCTTGTGGCCGCGCAGCGGCAGGTTGCGCGGGCACTGCGCCGGCGAGCCGTTGTCCGACAAGAACAGCACGACGGTGTCCTGCGCGAGGCCGAGGCGATCGAGCGCGTCGAGCACGTCGCCGAGCGAACGGTCCATGCCCTCGATCATCGAAGCGAGCGTCGCCTGGAACGGCGTCATGCCGATCTCGTCGTAGCTGGCGCGAAAGCGCGCGTCGTCCTCCCACGGCGCGTGGATCGCGTAGTGCGAGAGGTGCAGGAAGAACGGCGTGCCGTCGCGCGCGGCGCGCTCGACCTCCGCGATCGCCTCGCGGGTCAGCGCTTCGGTCAGGTTGACGTCGGTGCCGTGGTACTTGCCGAGTCCCGGCACGTCCCACACGGCGTCGCCCTTGCGCCACGTCGACGAGTAGTTGCGCGTGCCCAGGTAGCTGCCGGGCGCGCCGGCGGCGTGGCCGGCGACGTTGACGTCGAAGCCGAGCGCCATCGGATCGGCGCCCGGCGTGCCGATCGCGCCGAAGTGCGCCTTGCCGACGTGGATCGTGCGGTAGCCAGCGTCGCGCAGCAGGGCTGGCAGCGGCGTCGCCGCCACGGCGCGCGCCTGCGGCCGCGTCGGCACGGTCATGCCGTTGACGTGCCACTCCGGCGGCAGCAGCGTCGGGTGCGCGTTGTCCGGCGACGTGTCCTGGCGCAGCGTCCAGTTGGTGACGCCGTGCCGCGCGACGTTCATGCCGGTCAGCAGCGAGACGCGCGTCGGCGAGCAGACCGCCGAGGCGTACGCCTGCGGGAACTTCACGCCCTGCGCGGCCAGCCGCTCCATCGCCGGCGTGCGGTAGACGCGGTTGAGTTCGCTGGCCTTGGCCTGGAACGGCACCGACGTCTCCTGCGTGCCCATGTCGTCGACGAGGAAGACGACGACGTTCGGCGGCTTCACTGCCGGCACGGGTGCTGGTGCGGGCGCGCCGCAGGCGGCGGCGAACACGGCGAGGATGGCGAGGCGCACGGCGGCGACGCGGCGAGACGTCATGGAGCGAACGTAGCGGCCCGCCCGGGCGGGTCGCCCTGGGCTCAGCAGCGGAGGCGCGCGACACCGACGACCGCGACGGGCGGTCGCAGCGCCCGTCTGGTCACCCGCTCACCCGCTCATCCGGCATCGCGTAGCGTCGCAGAGCACCTGGTGCAGCGACGCGTCGCCGCGCCCGCCTGCTCCTCCGCTGATCCGGCGTCGCCGGCGGGTCCGGCGATCGCGGCCCAAGCGCCGTGCGGCGCGACGAGCCGCTGGCGCGGCCGCTCAGCGCCTGGGGACCGATCGGCTCTTCAGGCCCTGCGTGGCCGCGGTGGCGATCGCACGGGCATCCCAGGATGCCCACGGGCGTTTTCTTCTCGGGCTCCCACTCCGCCGTGCGCGGCCACCGTGGCGCGGCTACGCGCTCACGCGCCGTCGAGGCGCACGGTGCCGAGCCGATCGCCCGGATCGCAGAAGTCGCCGAGCACGCCGCAGAGCTGCTTCACCAGCGGGTCGGTGTAGGCGTCGTAGTAGCGCTGGTTGTGCGGGCCGACGCCGTGCTCGGCCGAGTAGCTGCCGTCGTAGCCCTTCACCGCGAGTTCGTAGACGCGCGGCTGCAGCGCTTCGACCACGGCGGCGTACGGCTTGCCGACGACGTCCTCGCGCCACACCAGGTTGAGGTGCGTGCCGCCGTCGCCCCAGTGGCCGTAGTCGCACAGCCGCACCGCCGGCCAGTCGGCGGCGAGCAGCGCCTCGACGTCGGCGGTGAAGCGCGGCAGCAGCGAGCGCGGCACCGAGATGTCGAACGCGAGCATGCGGCCTTCGCTGCGCAGGCTCTCGCTGATGTGGTGGCGCATCGCCCAGAACTCGTCGGCCTTGCCGACCAGCACGTCGGGCACGGCGTCGCCGGCGGTCTCGAGGAAGGCGCCGAGCCGCGCTTCCAGCACGGCTTCGAGCGCCAGCGCCTCGGCCGGCAGCGTCGACGCCAGCTCGACGAGCACGGCGTAGCGCGGCAGCTCGGCGAACGGCTTGCGCAGGTTCGGCTGGTGCGCGAACACCGCCGCGAGCGCCTTGTCGCTCATCACCTCGAAGGCGCTCAGCACGTCGCCGAGCTCCCCTTCGAGCGCGCCGAGCAGCGACAGCACGGCGTCGCCGTCGCGGCAGGCGACCAGCGCGGTGGCCCGCTGCTTGGGCAGCGGCGCGCATTGCAGCACGGCCTGCGTCACCACGCCGAACACGCCGGTCGTGCCGACGAACAGCTGCTTCGCGTCGAGGCCGGTGTTGTTCTTGCGCAGGCGATTGGGCAGCGGGAGCACGCGGCCGTCGCCGAGCACGACCTCGAGGCCGAGCAGGTTGTGGCGCACGTCGCCGTACTTCAGCAGCCGCGTGCCGCCGGTGTTGGTCGCCACCATCGCGCCGATCTGCGGGTCGGCGCCGAGATCGACCGGGAACCAGAAGCCGTCGCGCGCGAGCCGTTCGTTGAGTTGGCTCAGCAACACGCCGCCGTCGACGCGCACCGTGCGGCCGCGGACGTCGACGTCGATCGTGCGGTTGAGCCGCTCGAGCGACAGCACCACCATCGCGCCGCTCGCGTCGGGCGTCGACGCCGCGACGAGGCCGGTGTTGGCGCCCTGCGGCACGACGCGCGCGCCATGCCGGCCGCAGACCTGCAGCGCCGTCGCCACCTCGGCGGTCGACGCCGGCCGCACGACGCAGCGCGCGGTGCCCTTGCCGTACCGCCAGCCGGTCTCGAAGCGCGCGCGGTCGGTCGGGCTCGTCAGCACGCCGCGCTCGCCGATCGCAGCCAGCAGGTGGTGGGTCTGTGCTTCAGCGGCCTTGGGGTGTTGTTACCCGAGCGCGCACACGACCGCCACGGGGGTCAGCGGCTCGCGC
>JBEITC010000334.1:0-4627 GCA_040375075.1 Planctomycetota bacterium
CGCCGACGCGCTGCGCGCGCGCGCGACGCCGACCGCCTAGCAGCCTGCGGCACGGAACACGCGCCGGGCGGCGCGGCCGTCCGTGACGCCGATTCCTAGCCGGCGTGCCAGCGCGCGACGTCGGCGGCGCCGGCGCGATGGCCGCGCAGGCCAGCGAACGTGCCACACAGCTTGGCCCACGCCGCGCGCGGTCCTTGCGCCAGCGCGAGCGGCCAGCCGAGCACGTCGCAGACGAACCAAGCCAGCCACGCGCGCGCCGAACCGCCCGCGCGCAGGCTGCGCACGGCGTTGCACGCCATCAGGTACTTGCGCGCCGGCGAGCGCGCGCCGCCCGCCGACTGGCCGGCCGCATGCTCGATGCGCACCCACGGCAGCCAGACGATCCGACCGCCGCGCGCGCGCAGCCGTTCGCACAGGTCGACGTCTTCCCAGTACATGAAGTACGCGTCGTCGAAGCCGCCGACGGCGGCGAGATCCGCGGCGCGGAACAGCGCGCACGCGCACGGCAGGAAGCCCACCTCTTCGGGGCCCGCCGTGACCGGCGCCGGCGCCGCGCCGTGGCCGCGCAGCACGATGCCGTTGGGCGCGAACCGGCGTTCGCCGCCCTGCGCCCACACCGTGCCGTCGGGATGCAGCACCGTCGGTCCGACGGCGGCGACGCCGGCGTCGTTGGCCAACGTGGCGACGAGCGGCGCCAGGAAGTCCGGCGGCAGCCGCAGGTCGTTGTTGAGCACCAGCACGTAGGTCAGCCCGGCCGCCTGCGCCGCTTGGATGCCGGCGTTCATGCCGCCGGTGAAGCCGCGGTTCTCCGGCAGCGCGACCAGCTCGACCGCGTGCGGCCCGCGCGCCGCCGCCGCGGCGACGCCGGCCCGCAGCGCGGCAACGTCGTCGGCGCCCGAACCATTGTCGAGCACGAACACGCGCATCGTCGGCGCGGCGACGGCGATCAGGTCGTCGAGGCAGCGGAGCGTCAGGTCGGCACGCCGCCAGTTCAGCACCAGCGCGGCCACCTGGGGCGCGACCGCGGGCTCAACCACACAGCCCCCGCACCGCGCGCCAGTAGCCGGCGAAGAAGCGATCCATGCCGCGGCGCAGCGCTGCGCTGAAGCCCTTGTCGGCGAGCCCGGGGTTGAGCGTCAGCGGCGCGGCGACCAGCAGGTCGCGGTCGGCGACGACGCGGCCGCGCTGGGCGACCTTCCGCGCGCGCACGGCCTTGGGCAGCATCACCAGCAGCTCCCACTTGCCGCGCAACCAGTCGCCGAGGTGGCCGCGGCGCACGCCGAACGCCGCGTAGACGACGCCGTAGAGCAACTGCGCGGGCACGGTCAGCCAGAACGTCCGCCAGCGCATGCAGGCGATCAGCACGTACCAACGGTTGCGGCTGTGCAGGTAGGTGCGGCGGCCGGGGTAGCGGCCCTCGCCGCGCACCGACAGGCCGGCGGTGCCGGCGAGGTGCGTGCACAGCGCGTCGGCCGCGACGTGCACGGTGTGGCCGCGCAGGCGCAGCTTCCAGCTGAACTCGTTGTCCTCGTAGAGGATGAACAGGTTCTCGTCGAAGCCGCCGACGTCGCGGTAGACGGCGGCGCGGGTCAGGAAGCACAGCGCGATCGCAGCGCCGATCGGGCCGTCCGCCGGCGTCGCCTGCGCCAGCGGCCGGTACCAGTTGCGCAGCGCGATGGTGCCGAGGAAGTGCAGGTCGCCGCCGTCGTAGTGGATCACCGACGCGTCGTCGCCGCACAGCGAGCGCGCCTGCACCATCGCCGCCGTCGGGTCGCGCTGCAATCGCGCGAGCAGCGCGCGCAGGCAGCCCGGGCGCAGCACGACGTCGTTGTCGAGGAACAGCAGCAGCTCGTCCGCCGCGGCGGCGGCGCCGACGTTGCGCGCATGGCACGGGCCGCCGTTGCGGCCGGTGTCGATCACGCGCACCTGCGGGTAGCGGGCGGCGACCAGTTCGCGCGAGCCGTCGTCGCTGTGGTTGTCGACGACGAACACCTCTGACGGCGCAGGGTCCTGGGCCAGGAGGGCGTCCAGGCACGCCGGCAGGTAGTCCTTGCCGTTCCAGTTGACGACGATCGCGCTGACCACGAGGAGGGCGCGGATGCTAACGCCGCCACCGACGGAAGCACGACGCGGCGCGCCGCCGCGCGCGAAGAACCGGTCGGCCGGAGATCAGGTCGGCAGACGAAAAAGGGTGGCTGCCTCTCGTAAGCAGCCACCCACCCTTGCACATCTCTCGGAGCCGCCGTCGCCGGCCTTGCGGCCGCCGCCAGCGGGCTCTGCCCGGCGCGTGCGCACCGGGCGGCCGTATGGCGACGGACGCGCTGTGGCGGCCAAACGATTCCGCGAAATCCTCCGGCGGCCAGGCGGCGGGATCAGCGCAGCGGCGGCTCGAAGTCCGGGTGGCGGCAGACCTGCCGGCGCTTGAGGCAGTACGGCAGCGCCCACAGGGCAGCGAGCGTCGCCTGGATGCACACCCACCAGCCGCGCTTCACCGACTTGATGTTGTCGAACAGGCCGATGGTGCCGACCGCGTCGGCTACGGCGCCACCGTCCTTCTGCTTCTTGCCGCCGAGCCCCTTCCACAGGAAGCGCAGCGGGAAGGCGAGCACCTGGCTCCACGGCAGGTACTTGAACGCGTACAGCCAGAAGTTGCGGACGTGGTAGTAGAGGCTGCGGCGGCCGTGGCGCATGCCGAAGGGCGCCTTGTGGAAGACCTCGACCGCCGGAAACATCTTCACGCGGTACCCGAGGTTGAGCAGGCGCGTGGTCAGGTCGCGCTCGTTGCCGAAGATGAAGAAGCGGATGTCGTACCACTCCGCCTGGCGCAGCGCGGCGTTGCGCGCCATCGAGCCGCAGCCGCGGAACGTCGGCAGGTAGCGTTCGGCGTGGATCGCCGTCGAGTTCAGGTACCAGTCCGGCATCTCCGGCTCGATGACCTTCGGCGACAGGATCGCCGTCGTCGCCGGCTCCTGCGCGAACTTCGCCACCATCTGCTCGACGAACGTCGGCGGCAGCACGACGTCGTCGTCGAGGATGCCGACGAACTCGCCCCACGCGCTGGCGAAGCCGAGGTTGAACGTCTCGCAGGCGCCGTAGCGGCTGTGCGGCATGCGGATCAGCTGCACCCACGGGAACTCCGCGAGCACCATCTCCGGCGTGCCGTCCTTGCTGCAGTTGTCGACGACGACGACCTGGTCGGCCTTGACGGTCTGCGCGGCGATGGCCTTGAGGTTGTCGCGCAGGTCGTCCTTGCGGTTCCAGACCGAGATGACGAGGCTGACGGTCGGGCGGGCGGCGCTCATGCGTCCTCCCGCTGCACGTGCCGGAAGAACGCGTCCTGCAGTTGGTGCACGCTGGCGAGCTCCTGGGGCTTCAGGTCGAGGAACTGCTCGCCGTAGAGGACGCCGGGCAGGTCGACGTTGACCACCGCCGCGCGGCAACGGTGCTCGCTCATGCCGGGCAGGTCGATGTAGGCGTTCTGGCTGGCGTAGGCCTGCAGGGCCCGATAGCAGCGCGGGTAGGTGTCGGTCACGTCGAAGAGGGTGCCGCCGGGCGGCGTGAAGTTGACGCCGTAGAGCAGGCAGCGGCAGTCGGCCGGCAGCGCGTGCGCCGCGGCCGCGGTCGCCGCCGCGAGGGCGCGGTGGTCGCGATGCGCCTCGCCGGCGTGGAACGAGTAGAGCGTGCGCGGGCGCACTTCCTGCATCACCGCGGCGATGCGGACCGCGAGCTCGGCGACGTGCTCGGGCAACTCGCCGTCGGGCAGGTCCCAGTGGCGCGGCGCGCCGAGGCCCAAGCGGGCGAGGGCTTCGACGCCCTCGCGGCGACGCACGGCGCGGATGTCGTGCTCGCGCGCGCCCGGGTCGCCCTTGGCGCCGTCGGTCGCGTGCACGACGACGACCTCGTGGCCGCGCAGCGCGTGCCACGCCAGCATCGCGCCGGCGCCGATCACCTCGTCGTCGGGATGCGCGGCGAGCACGAGCACGGGGCCCTGCAGCGGATCGCGCGGCAACATCGGCGAGAACAGGTGCTTCATCGCAGGCTCTGGTAGATGGCGAGGTGGCGCTCGGCGGACGCGGCGATGGTCGGCAGGCTCGCCGGGATCGCCGCGCGCAGGTCCGCGAGGCGCGCGGCCGAGCCTACCAGTTCGCGCAGCAGCGCGGGCAAGCCGGCGAGCGGCGTCACCGCGACGCCGCCGGTCCCGCGCCGCTCGGCCAGCGCGCCGGCGTCCGAACAGACGACCGGCACGCCGTGCGCCAGCGCCTCGTCGACGACGAGGCCGTAGGTCTCCTGGCACTTCGACGGGAACACCGCGAGGTGCAGCCGCCGCGCCGGATGCGGATCGGCGGGCGTGTACGGGCCGTGCACGCGCACATCGACGCCGGCGCGCTGCGCCGTGGCGATGCGGTCGGCGAGCTCGCGATGGTAGACGCGGCCGCTGAGGTGCAGTTCGACCGGCAGGCCGACGACGGCGTCGAGCAGTTCGACCACGCCCTTCTCGGCGACCAGTCCGCCAAAGGTGCCGACGCGCAGCCGTTCGCCCGGCTGCGGCGGCGCGGCGCGGTCGGCGGCGGCGACCGGCCGCAACAGGCCGTGCGGCACGACCTCGATCGGGCCGTCGAACGGCAAC
>JBEITC010000471.1:0-3141 GCA_040375075.1 Planctomycetota bacterium
CCGCCGGCGCCGCGCACTACGAACTCGACGCCGAGGACCTGCGCGGCGTCCATCGCTTCTGGGAGGAGGCGCAAGCGCTGGGGCTTGCGACCGCCGCCCGCCCCGCCTTCCTCACCCACCCGATGACCGCTTCGTCATGAGCACCTCGACGGGCCAGCAAGACCTCTTCGAACCGGAAACCGACAAGATGACCGACGCCAAGGCGATGAAGGGCGCCAAGGAGAAGGACAAGGCCGAGAAGGCCGCCGAGACCGCCGAATCGATGGCCAAGCGCCAGCGCGAGATCTCGGTCTCGGAGTTCTTCACCAAGAACCGCCACCTGCTCGGCTTCGACAGCCCGCGCAAGGCGCTTCTGACCGCCGTCAAGGAGGCCGTCGACAACAGCCTCGACGCCTGCGAGGAGGCGCGCATCCAGCCGGACATCGTCGTGACCATCTCGCGCATCGGCCAGAGCGAGAAGCAGTTCACGATGACGGTCGAGGACAACGGCCCCGGCATCGTCAAGGCGCAGGTGCCCAACGTGTTCGGCCGCCTGCTCTACGGCAGCAAGTTCCATCGCCTGCGCCAGAGCCGCGGCCAGCAGGGCATCGGCATCAGCGCCGCCGGCATGTACGGCCAGCTGACCACCGGCGCGCCGGTGCGCGTGCGCACGAAGCCCGGCAAGAAGTCGGTGCCGCTGTCCTTCGAGATCAAGATCGACACGGCGCGCAACCGCCCCGAGTTCAAGGACACGGTGATCGAGTGGGAGAAGGACCACGGCACCGAGGTCTCGATCGACATGGAGGGCGAGTACCGCCGCGGCCAGAGGAGCGTCGAGGAGTTCCTCAAGCTGATGGCGGTCGCCAACCCGCACGTCAAGCTGACGTTCAAGGACCCGGACGGCAACGTCACCGAGTACCACCGCGGCACCAAGGAGTTGCCGAAGGAGGTCGAGGAGATCAAGCCGCACCCGCACGGCGTCGAGCTCGGCATCCTGCTGAAGATGATGGCCGAGAGCGAGAACCGCACGGTCAGCTCCTTCCTGCAGCAGGACTTCTCGCGCGTCGGCCCTGGCGTCGCCAAGGAGATCTGCGAGAAGGCCGGCATCAAGCCGGAGACCAACCCGAGCCGCCTCGACGCCGCGGCCGTGCAGAAGCTGAAGGCCGCGATCGACGCCACCAAGATCATGGCGCCGCCGCTGTCGTGCATCGCGCCGATCGGCGAGGAGCTGATCCTGGCCGGCCTGAAGAAGGAGGTCGAGGCCGACTTCTACATCGCGACGTCGCGGCGCCCGGTCGTCTATCGCGGGCACCCGTTCGCCATCGAGGTCGGCATCGCCTACGGCAAGCCGGGCGACACGCTGCACATGACCGAAGCGGGCAAGATCGTCGAGGTCGCGACGAAGAAGCCCGACAACCAGGAGCTGCTGATGGGCAACGCGGACGAGCCGATCCGGCTGATCCGCTTCGCCAACCGCGTGCCGCTGGTGTTCCAGCAGTCGGCGTGCGCGATCACCAAGGCGGTGATCGCCACCAACTGGAAGAACTACGGCCTGCAGCAGCCGCGCGGCTCGCTGCCGATCGGCCCGATGGTCGTGTTCGTGCACATCGCCTCGGTGTGGGTGCCGTTCACCAGCGAGTCGAAGGAGGCCATCGCGTCGTACGACGAGATCCTCGAGGAGCTGCGCCTGGGCCTGATGGAGGCCGGCCGCAAGCTCGGCACGCACGTGCGCAAGGGCAAGAAGCTCGCCAACGAGTTCAAGAAGCGCAACTACATCGAGACGTACATCCCGCACCTGGTCGTCGCGCTGAAGGACATCCTCAAGCTCGACGAGAAGGAGGCGGTGAAGGCGCGCGAGAACCTGACCGTCGTCCTGGAGAAGTCGCGCAAGCTCTGAGAGCCGCGCGCCAGACCCCCATCCAGCAACCGCTCACCCACGATCGACCATGGCCGCCAAGAAGTTCACCCCGCAGCCGCCGCCGAAGAAGAAGGCCCGCGGCCCGTTGTCCGACTTCGACAAGATCACGATGAAGGAGATCACCGACTGCGCGACGCACGTGCTGGCGGCGATCAAGGCGCAGGGCAAGCCGGAGCTGAAGTTCCCGGACCGCTCGCTGAAGAACGCGCGCTACGACAAGAAGGACGGCTACTTCGTCATGGGCCGCTCGCGCGTCGAGCGCACCTTGTCGGTCAACACCGTCAAGTCGTTCGCGCAGACCTTGAAGATGATGGCCTTGAGCCAGCAACTGGTCGACGAGGACGACTTCGCCACGAAGCGTGAGGCGTACTACGTCTCGAAGAACTGGGACGAGGCCAAGTTCGAGGAGCAGCCGGAGTCCGACGCCGCGATGGACGACATCGAGGCGCTGTTCTCGCTCGAGGGCGTGATGCGCGAGCACCTGCGCTTCAAGGCCGACGAGCACGGCGGCAAGGTCGCCGGCCAGCTGGTCGTGCTCGACCGCGACCGCGAGAGCGGCCGGCCGCTGCGCATCGACTGCACCGGCTTCGGCTCGGGCGCGTACTCGATCCCGTCGTCGGTCGAGCACCTCGGCTTCGAGACCAAGGCCAAGTTCATCCTGGTCATCGAGACCATCGGCATGTTCGAGCGCCTCAGCCAGCACAACTACTGGCGGACCGCCAACTGCATCCTGATCGGCACCGCCGGCGTGCCGACGCGCGCCACCCGCCGCTTCGTGCGCAAGCTGTCCGACGCGCACAAGCTGCCGGTCTTCGCCTTCAACGACTGCGATCCGTACGCCTTCAGCAACATCTACCGCACGCTGAAGGTCGGCTCGGGCAACGCCGTGCACCTCAACCAGTTCTTCTGCGTGCCCAACGCGCGCTTCCTCGGCGTGTCGCCGCAGGACATCGAGGACTACGACCTGCCGACGCACGCGCTGAAGGACGTCGACATCAAGCGCGCCCAGGACATGCTGAAGAACGACCCGTTCTTCCAGGCGCACAAGGAGTGGCAGAAGGCCATCGAGATGATGCTGAAGACCGGCCAGCGCGCCGAGCAGCAGGCCCTCGCCAAGCACGGCCTCAACTTCGTCCTCGACGAGTACCTGCCGAAGAAGCTGAAGGAAGCGCAGAAGTTCCTGCCGTGACCGGGCGCCGGCCGCGCGCCGGCGTCGATCGCGCGCCCACGCCGCCCCGCCCGCG
>JBEITC010000393.1:0-3931 GCA_040375075.1 Planctomycetota bacterium
CGGGGCAGCGGGCCAGCAGCGCGTCGGTCACGCGGCCGCGGCCGCGGGTCAGGATCGCGCGCACCGCCGCGAAGTCGCAGTCGGGCGCGTTGGGGTCGGCGGCGCGCACCAGCGTGTCGACCTCGGCGAGCAGCGCCTCGGCCTCGGGGTGCAGCGACTCGAGCAGCAGGATGCTCACGGCGTCTCGTGCGCGCCGACGGCGGCGCCGGGGGCCATGCGGTACATGCCGGGCTTCGGCTCGACCAGTTCGTCGGCGAACAGCGCCGGATCGATCACGGCGTCGCGCGCGCTGGCGATCTCGACGAGGTTGCCGGCGGGATCGCGCACGAACATCTGCATGGCGCCGCTCGGCAGACGGCGCACGCGGCCCCACGGCTTGCAGTCGATCGCGCCCGCCGCCTTGGCGCGGTGGAACACGGACCCGAAGTCCGGCGCGACGAGGCAGAAGTGCCCGCGGTACTGGTGCACGTCCGCGATCTCGTTCATGTGGATCTGCTGGTTGGGCCCGAGCCGGAAGAACTGCGAGCGGAAGCCCTGGTCCGGCGTCGGGTCGAGCGGCAGGCCGACGACGTCGCGGTAGAACACGATCGCGGCGTCGAGGTCGTCGACGTTGACGTTGATGTGGTGGAGGTGGAAGTCGGCCATCGGTGTGCTCGGTTGCTGGGGCCCTGCGCGCGCGTCAGCGCTTGGTGAAGCGCTGCACGAACTCCTTGTCCGGCTCGACGCCGAAGCCGAGTCCGGTCGGCGGCAGCAGGTCGCCGTCGTGCAGCGTCAGGTCGATCGCCGCCATCTCGCGCAGCAGCGGCGCGCCGCCCATCGGCACCTCGACGAAGACGCCGGCCGGACTGGCGAACGCCAGCGTGCGCGCCGCCTGGAAGGTGATCGCCGAGCCCCAGCTGTGCGGCGCGAGCTCGAGGCGGTTGGCGTAGGCGAGCGCTGCGATGCGCAGGCCTTCGCTCAGGCCGCCCGCGATGGCGAGGTCGGGCTGCAGCACGTCGACGGCGCGGCGCTCGATCATCTCGGCGAAGTCGAACGCGGCCGCTTCGCTCTCGCCGGCCGCGATCGGCAGCGCGCTCGCCGCGCGCACCTCGGCGAGGCCGTGGCGGTCGTCGGAGCTGACCGGCTCTTCGACGAAGCGCAGGCCGAGCTCGGCGGCGCCAGCGCAGAAGCGCTTGGCTTCGGCGACGTTCATCGTGCCGTGCGCGTCGACCATCAGGTCGACGTCGGGGCCGAGCGCTTGGCGCGCGGCGGCGGCGCGGGCGAGGCTCTTGTCGACGCGGCCGTCCATCGCGCCCACCCGCATCTTCACGGCGCGGAAGCCTGCTTGCGTGTAGCGACCGAGCTCGGCCGGCAGTCCGGGCACGTCGGCCCAGCCGCCGCTGGCGTACGCGCGCACGCGCTCGCGGCACGGGCCGCCGAGCAGCTCGAGCACCGAGCAGCCGCGCGCCTTGGCGGCGAGGTCCCACAGGGCGAGGTCGACGCCGGCGATGGCGACGGTGTGCGCGCCGCGGCGGCCGAGGATCGGCATCGCGCGGCCGGTGCGTTCGGCGTGGCCAGCACGGCTGCCGTTGTACATGAGCCCGAAGGCGCGGCCGACCTCGCGCGGATCGCGGCCGAGCAGCCGCGGGCGCAGCTCGTTCTCGACGATCGCGACGAGCGCGCGGCCGTCGCCGGCGCTGCCGACGGCGGGCTTGGCCTCGCCGTGGCCGACGAGCCCGCACTCGGTCGTCACCGTGACCAGCACGGCGTCGAACGCGGCGATGCGGCCGAAGTCGGAGACGTGCTGCTTCTCGACGGGCAGGGGGACGTGCAGCCAGGCGGCGTCGACGGCGCGGATCTTCACTCGGGGCTCGCGGATTGGGGGACTGCGGTCGGTGGTGGAGAGGCGGCGCCCGCGATGGCCGGCGGCGCGCTCAGCGCCCGAGCGACGACCGTTGGCTCGGGCGCAGCGTGGGGGATCGGAGGGCCAGCGTCACGGTCGTCGCCAGGCGCTCAGCGGATCAGCGGCAGCAGCGTGCCGGCCGCCGTCTCGAACAGGCGCGTGTAGAACGACTCGCTCAGCAGGCTGCTGCCGTGGTCCTGGATGAACTTGAGCTGCTCGGGCGAGATGTCGACCGGGTTGCGCTCGACCTGGTCCGGCCACGGCGACGCCGGCGTGCGGTCGACGGGGGCGACGGCCTCCATCGTGAGCGCGCCGTCGTAGCCGATCTCGCGCAGCGTCGCGACGATGCGCTGCCAGTCGAGGTTGCCCATGCCCGGCGCGAGGCGGTTGTTGTCGGCGACGTGCACGTCGACGAGGCGCTTGCCGACCTTGCGGATCGCGGCGCACATGTCGACCTCCTCGATGTTCATGTGGAACGTGTCGAGGCAGATGCCGCAGTTCGGGCCGACGGCGTCGGCGAGGCACAGCGCCTGGTCGGCGCGGTTCATGAAGTACGTCTCGAAGCGGTTGATCGGCTCGAGCGCGAGGCGCACGCCGGCCTTCTGCGCGTGGTCGTAGACCTCCTGGAGGCCGGCGACGATCCAGGCCCACTCCTGCTCCGGCGTGCTGTCGGGGACGATCTTGCCGACGGTGACCGGCACGACCGAGACCTCCTGGCCTTCGAAGTTCTGCACCATCGTCACCACCGACTTCATGTAGTCGACGGTGCGGGCGCGCTGGCCGGCGTCCGTGGCGGCGAGGTTGCGCTCGCCGAGCGTCAGCGTCACCGAGCCCCAGCACTTGACGCCATAACGCTTCAGAAGCGCGCGCGTGGTCGCGACCTCGTATTGGGCGGGCTCGCCACTGAGTTCGATGCTGGTGTAACCGAGGCGTTGGATCCGGCGCAGCGTCACCTCGAGCGGTTCGGCGCGCATCCAGTTGTGCGTGGACAGGTGCATGGGGCGTGTGGGTGGGACGAGAAGGCGCGAACGGTAGCAGCCGCGCCGCCGGCGCGCAGCGGCGCGTCCGCCGCGCTTGCACCAATCGTGCACGCACGGCGACACTGCGCCGATGCCCGCTCCGTCCGGTCGCCGCCCCAGCCTGCGCGCCAAGCTCCTGCTCGCCGCGGCCGCCGTGGTCGGCACGGCGCTGCTCGCCGAGTTCGCGGTGCGCGCGCTGAGGCCGCCGGGCCGGCTGGTGAGCCCGCCGGCGATCGCGCCGTTCGCGGCGCGCGCCGCGAACGAGCGCACGATGATCACGGCCGACGACCAGCTCGGCCACGCGCCGGTCCTCGGCGGCCCGGTGTACGACGAGCACGGCCTGCTGCGCGCGTTTCCGCTGCGCTCGGGCGTCGCCAAGCAGCCCGACGTCCCGCGGCTGCTCTTCCTCGGCGACTCGGTGACGCGGCGAGCGAGCCTGGTGGCGCCGCTGCGCGCGTTCGCCGAGGCGAGCGGCCAGCCGGCCGAGTTCCTCAACGCCGGCGTCGAGAGCTGGAACCCCGCGCAGGAGGTCGCTGGCTACTTCCGCAGCCAGCAGCCGCTCGCCGCCGACCGCGTCGTGCTGTCGCTGCACAACAACGACCTGACCGAGTCGACGGTGATGTGCCTGCGCGACGGCCGACTGACGCTGTGCAACCCCGGCTCGTTCGTGCCGGTCGACGTCGCGTGGTACGGCCGCAGCATCCTCTACCAGCTGTACGTGCACGGCCGGCACACGGATCGCCTGCGCCCCGAGCACTACCTGTTCCGCGCCGACGACGTCGAGCGCGCGCTCGTGCGCTTGCGCGACGAGGTGCAGGGCCGCGGTGGCGAGCTGACGATCCTCGTGCTGCCGATCTTCGCCGCCGAGCGCGATTGGCAGCCGCACGAGCGCGCGAGCCGCGCGCGCGGCCTGGAGATCGTGCAACGGCTGGGCGTGGCGAGCGTCGACCTGCAGCCGGCGTGCGAAGCGCTGGCCGGCGCCGGGCTGCCGGTGCGCGTCGCGCCGACCGATCCGTACCATCCCAACGAC
>JBEITC010000515.1:0-2760 GCA_040375075.1 Planctomycetota bacterium
ACTCGTCCATCACTCCTTCAACTCCGGCGCGCCGTATGGCGTGACGGATTCTCCCGGTGCGAACGCAGGATTGCGTCACGGGCACCGACGCGGAGGATTGAAGCAGCGACGGCGTTCGAAGGCCAACGGGTGGCGTCCGCCGCGCGGTGTCGGGCGCGGGCGCGCCGCGGTGCGACCTGCGTGCCAGCGTGTCGTCCGGCGGCGATCGGCCTGGGGACCGAATCGCCGCACGCCGTCCGTGCGTCACAGGCGAGCCAATCAGGGCAAGCAACAACGCAGGCAGGCCGGAGCCGCGCCCCCGGGGCGAGAGCCGTCCTGCGACGCATGCACCAGGGCCCTGCCAAGGCTCCCACGTCGACATCGCCCCAACCGACACGGCGTGGTGTGGCACGGCGCGACGGCGACGGACACGGCTGGGCCAGTTGCCACGCCACCAACCATCGCAGCAGGTTGCGCGATGGCGGATGCTATCGATTGCGGCGACCGACAATCCTCGCGCGTTCGACAGCATGCGGCGAGCCCGGGCACATCCGCCGAAGCGAACGCGCAGCGTCCCGACCCACGAATCCTGTCACACCGCGTCACGACCGAGCATTCGACATGTGCCGAGGCGCTCGCCGCCCTCGCCCTCCTCGCCATGAACTTCGCCTCCCGCCTGCTCCGTCAGGTGCGCCCATTCGTGCGCCGCCACGACAAGCTCAAGCGCTTCCTGCAACGCCAGGAACTGCGGCTGTGGCGGCTGCGCCACGACGCCGCGCAACGATTCCCGTCGCTGATCCAGCCGGGGCCGCGGCAGATCACCATCGCGATCACGGCGGCGTGCAACTTCCGCTGCCAGGGCTGCCGCTACGGCCGCGACTTCATGGTCGGCGAGCACCTCGACCTGCAGGTCGTGCGCGACTGCCTCGACGACGCCAAGCAGTCGGGCGTCGCGACGGCGCGCTTCTACGGCGGCGAGCCGCTGCTGCACCGCGACCTGCCGGCGATGGTCGAGCACGCGACGCGGCTCGGCCTCGACGCCTACGTGACGACCAACGGCACGCTGATGGGCCGCCGCATCGACGAGCTGTACGCCGCCGGCCTGCGCTGGATGACCATCGGCTTCTACGGCATCGGCGACCGCTACGACGACTACGTGCAGAAGGACGGCCAGTTCGCGCAGCTGCGCGAGTCGCTGGCGACGGTCCGCGCGCGCTACGGCGACAAGGTCGCGATCCAACTCAACTTCATGCTGTCGCGCCGGTCGTGCGGCGTCGAGCACGTGCGGGCGACCTGGGAGCTCGCGCGCGAGTTCGACCTGCACCTCGGCGTCGATCCGATCAGCAAGACGATCCCGTTCTTCCGCGAACCGGGCGACGACCTCGCGATCGGCGAGGACCTGCGCGACGAACTCGTCGCCGTCGCCGCAGCGCTCGAGCGCTGCAAGGACGAACGGCCCGACCGCGTCGTGCCGTCGCGCACGTTCCTGCGCGCGCTGCCGTCGCTGCTGCTCGAGGACGCCGCCGCGACCATCCCGTGCGACGCCTACGAGCTCCTGTGGGTCGGCGCCGACGGCACCGTGCAGCTCTGCGACGTCGCCTTCCCGCTCGGCAACCTCACGGAGAAGCGGCTCCGGGACATGCTGTTCACCGAGACGCACTGCCAGGCCGCGCGCGACGGCTTCGCGCTGAAGTGCCCGACCTGCATGTGCAAGATCGACAGCCGGATCCGCCGGCACTCTGCGAGCGTGCGTCGTCATGGCGAGTGACCGCGACGAAGCCGCCCGGCCGCTGCGCCTCGCGCACGTGTTCGCCACGTACGACGCCGGCGGCCCGCAGGTGCGCACCATCGAGGTGATGCGCGCGCTCGGACCGGCGTTCGCGCACAGCGTGATCGCCGCCGACGGCCGCACCGGCGCGTCGGCGCGCACGCCGGTGTCGGTGCCGGTCGCGGCGATGCGTCGCCCCGCCCCGGCGTGGCGCCAGCTCCGCGAGCTGGTTGGCGTGCTGCGCCGGACGCGCCCGGACCTCGTCCTGACCTACAACTGGGGCGCGCTGCTCGGCGGCGTGGCCGCACGTCTGCTCGGACTGCCGTTCGTCCACCACGAAGAAGTCGTGCCGCCCGAAGAACGGTCGGCGTCGCTGCGGCGACGCGACTGGCTGCGCCGCGCCTTGTTGCCGCGCGCCGCGGCCGTGGTCGCGCCGTCGGCGACGATGGCACAGCGCGCGCAAGAACGCTGGTTCGTGCCACCAAGCCGCCTCGTCCGCATCGACAACGGCGTGGACCTCGCGGGCCGGTCGGCGCGCGACCACCTGCGGCCAGCGCCCGAGGCGCTCGTCGTCGGGACCGTCGCGCACGCACGCATCGAGAAGAACTGGCCGCGCCTGCTGCGCGCGTTCGCCGCGCTGCGGCACCCGACGTCGCGCCTCGTGCTGGTCGGCGAAGGCCCCGAGCGCCCCGCCGCGGAACAACTCTCACGCGCGCTCCGCGTCACCGCGCGCACGACCATGGCCGGCGCCGTCGACGAGCCCCGGACGTGGTACGCGGCGATGGACGTGTTCGCGTTGGCTTCGGACGACGAGCAGATGCCGCTGTGCGTGCTCGAGGCGATGGCGCATGGCCTGCCGGTGGTCGCAACCGACGTCGGCGACGTCGCCGCGATCCTGCCGCCGGAACAGCGGCGCTTCGTCGGGCCCCCGGACGCGCGCGCCGACGCCGCGATGGCGACGGCGATCGACGAACTGCTCGCCGATGCGCGGTTGCGCGCACGCCTGGGCGCTG
>JBEITC010000164.1:0-7804 GCA_040375075.1 Planctomycetota bacterium
CCGTGCTGCGCGTCGGCGCTGCGCGCGCCGGCCTCGTCGCGACGCTGCTGCACGTGGGTTCGTTCTTCGTGACCGTGCAGTTGGCGACTTCGTGGCTCGACGCGTCCGGCCGCCTGCCCAAGGCCGAGCAGACCACCGTGTGGGTGGGACTCGGCCTGTGTGCCGTCGCCGGCAGCGCGCTGTTCGGCCGCGTCAGCGACGCGGTCGGCAAGCGACGGTTCGTGCTCTGGACCTCGGCGCTGCTCGTCGCGTGCTTCTTGTTCCTGGCGACCGAACCGACGGCGCTGCCGCTGCTGCTGGTCGGCGGCGGTGGCGCCATCGTCGCGTCGGCGCGCACCGGACCGCTGCAGGCCCTCGTCTCCGGCGCCGTGCCGCCGGCGCAACTCGACGCGCTGATGAGCTGGCGCGGCGCCGCGATGCAGGCCGGCGTCGGCCTGTTCGCGCTCGGCGCCGGCCCGATCGGCGCCGCGTACGGCTTCCAAGGCGTGCTCTGCCTCGCCGCCGCGTGGCAGGCGCTGTCCTACGTGGTTCTCCGGATGGGCGCGGCCGAGCCGCTGCCACGATCCTGACAGTCCCGTGGCCCGTCCGGCCACGGGCGACCGCACTCGACCTCCCGCGCATGCAACGGCACCTCATCGCCTTGTTCCTCCTCGGCTTCGCCGCCACGCTCGTCGGTTGCCGTTCCGCCGGCGATCGCATCTTCATCGGCCCCGACGACTGCGTGTTGGCCAAGCGGCGCGAGGGGGCCGAGGTCACCACCTGGCGGCTCGAGACGCTGGCGGACACGCGGTTGTTCGTCGCGCGCGAGTTCGACCGCGAACGCGCCGTGCTGGGTCTCGACGCCAAGGAGATCAGCAAGGAAGACGCCGAGCGCCGGGGCGTGAAACCGTACAGCGGCATGCTGGTCACGCGCGTCGCGCCGGACTCGCCCGCTGCCGTCGCCGGCGTGCTGGTCCACGACATCGTCCTGGCGATGGACGGCGCCGACGTCGTCTATCGCGAACAGTTCGACGGCGCGGCCGCCAAGCTCGCGCCCGGTGGCAAGCTGGCGCTGCGCCTGCTGCGCGGCCAGCAGGAGACCAACGTCGAGGTCGTGCTCGGCCGCGTCACGGCGCGCGCGTCGGAGGAGCGGCGCATCGACCTCGACATCCCGCCGACGCCGGTGCGCGCCTATGCGGGCGCGACGCTGCGGGGCATCCCGGCCGACGTCTGCAAGGCGATCTACGGCGCGCCGCGCAACGCCATCGTCGTCACCGACGTCGAGGTCGGTTCGCCGGCCTGGGTCGCCGGCGTGCGCAGCGCCGACGTCATCGACCAGGTCGACGGCGAGCCCGCGCCGGACGTGCGCGCGTTGTCCGAGCGCATCGCCGCGCTCGGCGTCGCCGGCGGCTCGATGCGTTGGACGGTGCGCCGCGGCGAGGGACCGCAGCACGAGGCCCTCGTGCCCCTTCACGACTACCAGCGCGGCACGGCGATCCGTGTGCCCCTGCTGTTCTGCCTCGACGACGGCACCTTCGACGACTCGTGGTCGCTCGGGCCGTGGGGGCTGCTGATGAACGACCAGAGCCGCTACGTCGCCGACAAGTCGACCCGGGCGCCGCGCACGCGCAGCATCTTCCGCGCCGTCCTCGGCCTGCTGCGCGTCGAGACCTCGCCGCAGGCGACGGAAGTCCGCCTGCTCTGGTTCGTGCAGTTCTCGGTCTAGGCGATCCGCCGCCGTCCGAGCCATCCGTCCTCCGTCGCAGCAATCCCGGGGCGGTCGCATTCCCGGCGTTCCCTACGCACCACTGCCCCCCGCCGTCGCGCGCGGCATGAACGATGCTTCCGGCACAGGCGCAGTTCGCCCTGCGCCAGGAGCATCCCGATGGACACCCGCAAGTTCCGCGTGCAGCTCGTCGAGCTGCGCGACCGCCTCATCCGCCGCAAGGACCGCGTCGGCCGCCACCTCGACCGCCGCGACGAGCCCGTCACGGCCAAGCTCGACGACCGGTCGCTCGAACTCGAGAATCGCGACGTCCTGGAGGAGCTCGACGCCACGGCGCGGGTCGAGTTGCAGCAGATCGAGCACGCCCTGCTGCGCATCGACACCGGCGAGTACGGTCGCTGCGAAGCGTGCCATCGGCCGATCCAGACGGCGCGGCTCGAGATGGTGCCGTTCGCGACGCGCTGCGTGGCGTGCGAGCAGTCGGTCGAGGCCGGCTGATCCGTTCGGCGCGCTGCGCTTCGCGGGGGATCGACGGGCGGATCAGCGCTGGCAGCCGCTGCACCAGTAGGTGCTGCGGCTGGAGTCGACCGCGCGCTTGACCGGCGCGCCGCAGCGGGGGCACGGCTTGCCCGCGCGCTCGTAGACCGCGAGCTCGCGCGCGAAGAAGCCGGCGTCCTCGTCGACGCCGACGTAGTCGCGGAACGACGTGCCGCCGGCGGCGATCGCCGCCGACAACACCGTGCGCACGGCCAACGCGAGCTCGTCGCACTCGGCGAGCCGCAGCGAGCCGGCGGCGCGGCGCGGCCGCACCTTCGCGCGCCAGCAGGCCTCGCTGGCGTAGATGTTGCCGACGCCGACGAGGATGCGGCCGTCCATCAGCAACGCCTTGACGTTCGCCTTCTTGCCGCGGCTCGCGCGCTGCAGGAACGCGCCGTCGAAGCCGGGCTGCAGCGGCTCCTGGCCGAGCGCTGCCAGCAGCGGGTGGGTCGGCAGGTCGGCGGCGTCCGCGACGTCGAGCGCGCCGAAACGGCGCGGGTCGATGAAGCGCACCAGCCGGTCGCCGAAGTCCATGCGCCAGTGCTCGTGCTTGCGCCACTCCGGCCGCGGCGCCTTGGTGTCGAGCACGTCGACGAGCAGTCGACCGGTCATGCCGAGGTGCACGATCGCCGCCGGCGCGCCGTCGCCGTCGAAGCGCAGCAGCAGGTACTTCGAGCGCCGGTCGACGCCGACGCAGGTCCGGCCGACGAGGCCTTGCAGCGCCGCTTCCGGCATCGGCCAGCGCAGGTCGGGGCGCGACTGCTCGTAGCGGCGCAGGCGACGGCCGCGCAGGTGCGGCTCGGCGCCGGCGCGCACGGTCTCGACTTCGGGCAGTTCGGGCACGGCAGAGGCGGGGGCGGCGCAGGTTGCGGGGCTGGAACTGGCCGCCAGGAGGCGCATGGCTACCATGCCGCGCCCTTTCCCGCGACCCTACCCGACATGGCTTCCGATCCCGCCGTCGCCGGCCTGCACCACATCGGCATCGCCGTCCGCTCGCTCGCCGAGGCGCTGCCGCGCTGGACCGACGGCCTCGGGCTCGTGCTGCAGTCCGTCGACGAGGTGCCGACCGAGAAGGTCAAGGTCGCCGTGCTGCTCGCCGGGACCCAGCGCATCGAGCTGCTCGAGCCGACCTCGCCGGACTCGCCGATCGCGGTGTTCCTGGAGAAGCGCGGCCCGGGCATCCATCACCTCGCGTTCCAGGTCGGCGACTGCCAGGTCAAGATCGACGCGATGACGGCGCTCGGCGCCCCGATGCTCAACCAGAAGCCGAACCCGGGCGCCCACGGCTGCAAGGTCGCCTTCGTCCACCCCAAGTACCTCGGCGGCGTGCTGGCCGAGTTCGTCGAGGACAAGCATCCATGACCGACCCGTTGAAGAAGCTCCAGGACCTGCGCGAACGCACGCTGCTCGGCGGCGGCAAGGACCGCATCGACGCCCAGCACCAGAAGGGCAAGCTGACCGCGCGCGAGCGCATCGACCTGCTCGTCGACCCGGGCACGTTCACCGAGATCGACCGGTTCGTCACGCACCGTTGCCGCGACTTCGGCATGGACAGCGAGAAGAACCAGATCCTCGGCGACGGCGTCGTCACCGGCAGCGCGCGCATCGACGGCCGGCCGGTCTACCTGTACGCGCAGGACTTCACGGTGTTCGGCGGCAGCCTGTCGGAGACGCACGCGGCCAAGATCTGCAAGGTCATGGACCTCGCCGTGAAGATGGGCGTGCCGATGATCGGCCTGTCCGACTCCGGCGGCGCGCGCATCCAGGAGGGCGTCGTGTCGCTCGGCGGCTACGCCGACATCTTCCTGCGCAACACGCTGGCCAGCGGCGTCGTGCCGCAGCTCAGCGCGATCATGGGCCCGTGCGCCGGCGGCGCCGTCTACTCGCCCGCGATCACCGACTTCATCCTGATGGTCGAGGGCACGAGCTTCATGCACATCACGGGCCCGGACGTGGTGAAAACCGTGACGCACGAGGACACGACCAGCGAGGAGCTCGGCGGCGCGCGCGTGCACAGCGAGATCAGCGGCGTGGCGCACTTCACCGCGCCCGACGACGCGACCTGCCTCGTGCAGCTGCGCGAGCTGCTCGGCTACCTGCCGCTCAACAACGCCGAGGATCCGCCGTTCCGCGCCACCGACGACGACCCCAACCGCATGGATCCGGCGCTCGACACGATCGTGCCCGCGTCCAGCGACCAGCCGTACGACATGCGGCAGGTGGTCAAGAAGATCGTCGACGACGGCAAGTTCTTCGAGGTGCAGGCCCGCTACGCCAAGAACATGATCGTCGGCTTCGCGCGCCTGGGCGGCCGCGCCGTCGGCATCGTCGGCAACCAGCCGAACCACCTCGCCGGCGTGCTCGACATCAAGGCGAGCCTCAAGGGCGCGCGCTTCATCCGCTTCTGCGACGCGTTCAACATCCCGTTGGTCACGTTCGAGGACGTCCCGGGCTTCCTGCCGGGCAAGGACCAGGAGTGGGGCGGCATCATCGCGCACGGCGCCAAGCTGCTGTACGCGTACTGCGAGGCCACCGTGCCGAAGATCACGGTCATCACGCGCAAGGCCTACGGCGGCGCCTACGACGTGATGAACAGCAAGCACATCCGCGCCGACCTCAACCTCGCCTGGCCGTCGGCCGAGATCGCCGTCATGGGCGCCGAGGGCGCGGCCAAGATCGTCTTCCGCCGCGAGATCCAGGCGGCGAAGGACCCGGTCGCCGAGGAGAAGCGGCTCGTCGCCGACTACAAGGCGAAGTTCGCCAACCCGTACCAGGCGGCCGCGCGCGGCTACGTCGACGACGTCATCGAGCCGCACCGCACGCGCCCGATGCTGATCCAGGCGCTCGAGCTGCTGCGCAGCAAGCGGGACACCAACCCGCCGAAGAAGCACGGCAACATCCCGCTGTGATCCGCCTGCGGTGATCCGCCTTCGGTGAGCCGCCCGCGGTGACGGCGGGCGGCGGCGCGGCCGACGAGCCGCGCGGGGCGCGATCAGCCCAGGTCGATCGTGCGCCCTTCGCGGGCGGCGCGGTCGGCGGCGAGCACGATGCGCAGGCTGTTGACGGCGTCGGCGAGGTGGTCGCCGAGGTCGATGTCCTCGCGGATCGCCTGCAGCAGGTACTGCTGCTCGCGCAGGCACAGCCCGTCGTGGTCCGGCTCGTCGGTCGTGTCGATCCACTCGTCGGCGCGGGTGAAGCGGTCGTCGGCGTCGCGGTCCTGCCAGTGCAACCGCAGCGTGTTGGTCTTGGTGTGCGAGTCGACGTCGGCGCTGCCGGCCTTGCGCTCGCCCTGGCGGTCGACGATCGACACGCAGCCCTTGGGACCGACCACGTCCTTCACGAAGTACGCGATCTCGCTCATCATCGGGCCCCAGCCGGCCTCGTACCAACCGACCGAGCCGTCGGCGAACGTCACCTGCAGCTGGCCGTAGTTGTACATGCCCGGCTTCAGCTCGTCGGACAGCCGCGCCTGGATCGCGGAGACGCGCACCGGCTTGCTGCGCGTCATCTGGCACATGACGTCGACGTAGTGCACGCCGCAGTCGACGATCGGCGACATCGAGTCCATCAGCGCCTTGTGCGTGCGCCAGTCCTTGCCCTTGGACTGCTGGTTGAGGTTCATGCGCATCACCAGCGGCTTGCCGAGCGTCCGCGCCACCTCGATGAACTTCTGCCACGCCGGATGGACGCGCAGGATGTAGCCGACGACGACCTTGCGGCCGTGTTGCTTGGCGAGCGCGACGATCTCCTCGGCCTCGGCGACGGTCTCGGCGAGCGGCTTCTCCAGGAAGACGTGGCTGCCGCCGCGCAGGGCGACGCGGGCGATCGCGGCGTGCGTGTCGGGGTAGGTGTTGATCGAGACCACGTCCGGCTTCGTGGCGGCGTAGGCCTGCTCGAAGTCGGCGAACGTCGGCAGTCCGCCGAGTTCGGCGGACAGCTTGTCGCGCGAGCCGGCGCTGCGGGCGACGAGGCCGACGATCTGGAAGTCGTTCTTGAGCTGGTGGTAGGCGCGGGCGTGGGAAGTGCCCATGTTGCCGCAGCCGACGACGAGGACGCGCAGAGGAGCCATGGCGCGCCTTCTTACTCGCCCGACCGTGCGCCGCCCAGGCTCCGTCGGCAGCCCGTCCTCGACCCGAACGCGGCCGCCGCCTACCGTTGCCGGCCCTGACATGCCGCTCTTCCGACGCATCCTCGTGGCCAATCGCGGCGAGATCGCGCTGCGCGTGATCCGCACCGCCCAGGAGATGGGCATCGAGACGGTCGCGGTCTACTCCGACGCCGACCGCGCCGCGCTGCACGTGCGCCGCGCGACGCTGGCGGTGCACCTCGGCGGCAGCAAGCCGGCCGAGAGCTACCTCGACATCGGCAAGATCGTGGCGGCCGCCGTGGCGACCGGCTGCGACGCGCTCCACCCGGGCTACGGCTTCCTCAGCGAGAACGAGGACCTCGCCGAGGCCTGCAAGCAGGCGGGCGTCGAGTTCCTCGGCCCGCCGCCGCACGCGATCACCGTGATGGGCGACAAGGTCGAGGCGCGCAAGGCGGCGGAGAAGGCCGGCGTGCCGCTGGTTCCGGGCCTGCAGGAGGACGTCGACGCCGAGCGCCTCGTCGCCGCGGCGCGCCAGGTCGGTTACCCGGTGATGCTCAAGGCCGCCGCCGGCGGCGGCGGCAAGGGCATCCGCATCGTGCGCGAGGAGAAGCAACTGGTCGAGGCGTTCGAGCTGGCGCGCGCGGAGGCGATGAGCTCGTTCGGCGACGACCGCATCTACCTGGAGAAGTTCGTCACGCGGCCGCGCCACGTCGAGATCCAGGTGATGGCCGACAAGCACGGCAACGTCGTGCACTACGGCGAGCGCGAGTGCTCGGTGCAGCGCCGCCACCAGAAGCTCGTCGAGGAGTCGCCGTGCGTGGCGCTGACGCCGCAGCTGCGCGAGGAGATGGGCAAGGCCGCCTGCGACCTCGCGCGCTCGGTCGGTTACGTCGGCGCGGGCACCGTCGAGTTCTTGTGGTCGGAAGGGCGCTTCTACTTCATGGAGATGAACACGCGCCTGCAGGTCGAGCACCCGGTCACCGAGATGCGGTACGGCGTCGACCTCGTGCGCGAGCAGATCCGCGTCGGCGCGGGCGAGAAGGTCGCCACGCCGGCCGAGCCCCGCGGCCACGCCATCGAGGTGCGCGTCAACGCCGAGGACCCGGCGACGTTCTTCCCGTCGCTCGGCACGCTGACGCGCATCAACCTGCCGGGCGGCCCCGGCGTGCGCCTCGACAGCGCCATGTACCGCGGCATGGAGGTCACGCCGTTCTACGACAGCATGCTGGCCAAGCTGATCGTGCACGGCGCCGACCGCGAGCAGGCGATCGCGCGCTGCATCCGCGCGCTGCGCGAGCTGCGCCTCGTCGGCGTCGCGACCTCGCTGCCGACCGCCCTGGCGGCCCTGCGCAGCGACGAGTTCGCCGGCGGCGACTACGACACCGGCATCCTCGAACGCGTCGACCGCAAGCCGCCGGCCGCGGCCGCCGAGCTGGCGGCCCTCGCCGCCGCCGCCGCCCGCTTCCTGATGGCCG
>JBEITC010000289.1:0-5219 GCA_040375075.1 Planctomycetota bacterium
CCGCGCCGATCGCGAGCGCGATCTTCGTCATGGAGGTCGTGCTCGGCAACTTCGCGATGGACGTCGCCGCGCCGCTCGTGCTCGCCTCGGTGCTGGCGACGATCGTGCGCAAGCAGCTGCTCGACGAACGCGCCGTGTACGAGGAGGCGGCGGCGGCGAGCGACGCCGAGCTGACGTGGTCGCTGATCCTGGCGGCGATCGCGCTCGGCGTGCTGTGCGGCTTCGGCGGCATCTTCTTCCGCGCCGGCCTGACCTGGGGCCGCCGCGCCTTCGCCGCGCTGCGCCTGCCGACGCCGGCAGCGATGGCGCTCGGCGGCCTCGTCGTCGGCGCGATCGGCACGTTCATGCCCGAGGCCTGGGGCAACGGCATCGACGTCATCCGCCGCGTCGCCGGCGGCGACGCCGGGCTCGGCGTCGTGCTGACGCTGTTCTTGTGGAAGCAGGTGGCGACGATCGCGTCCGTCGGCTCCGGCGGCCTCGGCGGCATCTTCACGCCCAACCTCGTCATCGGCGCCGCCTTCGGCGCGCTGTTCGCGCAGGCGCTCGGCACCGTCACCGCGCTCGACGCCGGCGAACGCACGGCCTTCGTGTTCGTCGGCATGGCCGGCCTGACGGCGGCGACGATGCACGCGCCGGTGACGGCGCTGGTGCTCGTCTTCGAGCTGACCGGCCACTACGAGCTGACGCTGCCGGTCATGCTCTGCAGCATCGCCGCGAGCATCATGGCATCGCTGCTCGACCGCGACAGCTACTACACCGCCGCGTTCCGGGCCAAGGGCGAGGACCAGCCCGGCGGCATCGAGGACCTGGCGATCCGCGCGACCTACGTCCGCGACGTGCTGCGCGCCGACGCGCTGGCGGTCCGCGACACGGCGAGCTTCCCCGAGGTCATGGGCCTGCTGGCCGCGCGCCGCGGCGACACGGTGTACGTGCAGGACGAGGCCGGCCGCGTCGTCGGTCGCATCGAGCTGCAGGACGTGAAGAACTTCCTCAACGACCCGAGCCTGACCTCGGTCGTGATCGCCGCCGACATGACGCGACCGGTGGTGAGCGCGCGCCCCGACCAGTCGCTGGCGGCCCTGCTGCCGCTGTTCGACGACCCGGAGCTGCGCGAGGTCGCCGTCGTCGAGTCGGTCGCCAACCCGCGGCTGCTCGGTCGCGTGCGCCACCAGGACGTGCTGACCACGCTCGGCGACGAAGTGCTCGGCCAGCAGCGCCGCACCGGCAGCGTCACGGTGGGCGGCGACGACCTGCTGCTGCCCGCGGGCCACGAACTGCGGACGATCCCGCTGCCCGACCCCTGGAACGGCCTCTCGGTCGACGCCCTGCCGCCCGACGAACTGGCGGGCGCCATCGTGGTGATGGCCATGCGCCCCGGCCCCCATGGCTACGAGCCGCTGGCGGCGCGACCCGACCTCGTGCTCCAGGACGGCTGGCGCCTCGTCGTGCTCGGCCCGCGCGACGCCGTGCGCCGCCTGCGCGCCGCGGCGACCGCGACCGACGAGAGCTCCTGACGGCCGCCACCGCGCGGCGTTCGACGGCGGCCGACGCGACTGCTAGCCTGCGCGCCCTCGGATGAGCCGCCGCACCGCCGCAGCCCTCTTGATCACCCGTGGCGAGGGCCAGGACCGCGCCGTGTTCCTCGTCGAGCGCTCGCCGGAGCTGCGCTTCTTCGGCGGCTACTGGGCGCTGCCCGGCGGCACGATCGCGGCGGAGGACGGCGACCCCGAGGGGCCTGCCGGACTCGACGCGGCGCTGCAGCGGTGCGCGCTGCGCGAACTGTTCGAGGAGACCGGGCTGTTGCGCCACGTCCTGCCGGCTGCGAAGTCGAGCCGCGAAGCGCTCGCCGCCGCGCGCGAGGCGATGCTCGCCGCCGAAGGCAAGGACGCGCCGCCGCCGCCCGCCGGACCGACGCCGTGGTCCGCGCTGGTCGCCGACGCCTCGCCGCCGCCGCCCTTGCGCGAGCTGTGCCGCATCGAGACGCCGCCGTTCGCGCCGGTGCGCTACGACACCGCCTTCTTCCACGTGCCGCTGGCCGAGTGCCGGCACGGCACCGCGCGCGAACGCCCCGACGTCTGGGGCGGCGAGCTGACGCAGGGTCGTTGGTGGCTGCCGCAGCAGGCGCTGGCGTCGTGGCGCAACGGCGACCTGCTGCTGGTGCCGCCGGTGGTGATCCTGCTGCAGCACCTCGCGGCCGCCGCCGACTTCGAGCACTTCGCGCGCGAGATCGCGGCCACCGCCAAGGGCTACCGCGACGGCCACCTGCACCAGGTGCGCTTCTCGCCCGGCGTGGTGCTGGCGCCGCTGCGCACGCCGACGCTGCCGCCGGCGACGACGACCAACTGCTGCATCGTCGGCCACGAGCGGCTGTGGGTCGTCGACCCCGGCTCGCCGCAGCCCGAAGAGCAGCGCCGGCTGCTCGAGCTGCTCGCCGAGCTGGTGCGCGGCGGGGCCAAGATCGAGGGCATCCTCGTCACCCACCATCATCCCGACCACACAGGCGGCGTCGTCGCGCTCAGCCAGGCGCTCGACCTGCCGGTGCGCGGCCATCCGCTGACGCTCGCGCGGCTCGAACCGGGCTTCCGCGCCGGCGCGCCGATCGACGACGGCGACCGCATCGCGCTCGGCCGCTCGCCCGACGGCAAGCAGGGCTGGGAACTGCTGGCGATCCACACGCCGGGCCACGACCGCGGCCACCTGTGCTTCCGCGAGTCGCGCTACGGCGCTGCACTGGTCGGCGACATGCTGTCGACGATCAGCACGATCATCGTCGATCCGCCCGAGGGACATCTCGCCACGTACCTGCGCAGCCTCGAGCGGCTGGCGGCCGAGCCGATGACGACGCTGTACCCGGCGCACGGCCCGGCGATGCGCGATGGCCAGCGCCTGGTGAAGCAGTACCTGCGCCACCGCCGCCAACGCGAAGCGAAGCTGGTCGAGATCCTGCAACAGGGCCCGGCGACCGCGGACGAGCTGCTGCCGAAGGTCTATTGGGACGCCGATCCGCGGCTGTACCGCTTCGCCGCGCGCTCGCTGCTGGCCGGCCTGCAGAAGCTGGCCGAAGAAGGCCGCGCCGAGGAATCCGCCGGCTGCTGGCGGGCGAAGGCCGGAGCGTGACGCCGGAACCCGCCGCGCTGCCGCTCCGCACGACCCTGGCGCTGGGCTTCGTCACCTTCCTGCTGATGCTGCCGGAGACGCTGCCGGTGCCGGTGCTGCGGGCGCTGGTCGTCGAGCGCTTCCAGGTCGGCCCCGACCTCGCGTCGATCTTCATGTCGGCGAACATGGTCGGCGCGCTGCTGGCAGCGCCCTGGATCGGCAAGCTCGCGCGGCGCACCGGCGCGCGCCGGCGGCTGGCGCTCACCGCGCTGCTGCTCGACGCGCTGGCGATGCAGGCGCTCGCGCACCCGCTCGACTACGCGTCGTTCCTGGCGCTGCGCACGCTCGAAGGCGCGCTGCACATCAGCGCGCTGACGCTGCTGATGAGCCTCGTCGCCGACGCCGCCGGCAGCCGCCGCGGCAGCGCGCTCGGGTGCCTCGGCGCCGGCCTGACGCTCGGCGTCGCCGCCGGCGCAGCGCTCGGCGGCCAGGTCGGCAAGGACGACCCGCTGCGGACGTTGCACGTCGCGTCGGCGGTGCTGGCGACGGCGTTCGCGCTGTCGACGTGGCTGTTGCCGCGCGAGGTCGCGTCCGCGCGGCCGGAAGCCCCCCACGGCCTGCTGGCGGCGTGGCGCCGCGCGCCCGGCGCGCGCACGCCGCTGCTGATCGCGTTCGTCGAGCGCTTCACCGTCGGCTTCTTCACGACCGGCTTCCCGCTGCTGCTGCCGAGCGGCACGCCGGCGGACAAGGCGCGCATCGGCATGCTGCTCGGCGCCTTCCTGTTCCCGTTCGCGCTGCTGTCGTGGCCGTTCGGCCGCGCTGCCGAGCGCTGGTCGCGCGTCGCGATGGTCGCCGTCGGCAGCGCCATCTACGGCGTCGGCGTGATGGCGGTCGGCGTCGTGCCGGTCGATGCGATGTGGTTCCTGATGCCGGTGCTCGGCGTCAGCTCGGCGGTGATGTTCGTGCCGTCGCTGCTGTGGCTGCTCGAACGCGCGCCCGACTTCGACCGCACGACGGCGATGGCCGCCTTCCACGGCGCTGGCTCGCTGGGCTTCCTGCTCGGCCCGCTCTGCTGCGGCCAGCTGATCGCGCTCGGCGGCGCCGAGGGCGGCGTCGGCTACACGCTGGCGTTCGGCGTCGCCGGCCTCGCCGAGATCGTCGCCGCCGCGCTCGTGCTGCTCGGGTCGCGCCGGCGCTGAGCCCGGCGCGGGCCGTGGCTCACGCCACCTTGCCGCAGCACTTCTTGTGCTTCTTGCCGCTGCCGCAGGGGCACGGCTCGTTCGGGCCGACCTTCTTGTCGAGGCGCTTGAACGGACGCGGCTTGACCTCGAGCCCGTCGACGAAGAACCACTCGCCGTCCTCCTTGCGGAAGCTGGCGATCTCGTGGTGCGTCACGTCCTCGCCGCCGATCGTGTAGTACGCCTTGAAGTCGACGAAGCCTTCGCTGTCGCCCTCGCCGCCGTCCTTCGTCTCGACGATCTCCATGCGGTGCCACTGCGCGCGCTTGCTCCACTCCTCGGTCGCCTTGCGGTCGACGAAGGCGCGGCCGTCGGGCGACTGGCTGTCGACGATCCAGTCGACGTTGCCGGTGGCGTAGGCGGTGTAGCGCGAGCGCATCAGCTGCTCGGCGGTCTTCGCCTTCTGCTTCTGGGTGAGGATCGGTTCGCAGCAGGCCGCGAAGTCCTTGCCGCTGGTGCACGGGCACTTCATCGCCGCACCGTAGGCGGCCCCTCCGCCAGCGTCAACTTCGCGGCGGCGGCCCGAACAGCTCGGCGACGACGTCGAACGTGCGCACCGCGGCGCCGCGATTGTCGACGATGACCGCGCGGGCGCGCGCGCCGAGCGCCGCACGGCGCGCCGGATCGTCGAGCAGTCCTCCGAGCAGCCGCGGGAACGCGTCGCGGTCCGGCGCCTGCACCACCGCCTCGGCGGCGAGCAGCAGTTCGACGTCGCGGCGGAAGTTCGCGGTGTGCGGCCCGAAGATCGTCGCCTTGCCCTGCGCCGCGGGCTCGAGCATGTTCTGGCCGCCGTGCGGGATCAGGCTGCCGCCGACGAAGGCGACGTCGCACGCGGCGTAGAAGCCCTGCAGCTGGCCGATGACGTCGACGACGACCACGTCGTCG
>JBEITC010000449.1:0-3389 GCA_040375075.1 Planctomycetota bacterium
CGGCGGCGGCTACGGCGCGACGCCGACCCGGCCCGCGGGCGGCCAGCCGACCGCGGGCCAGCCGCCGGCGAACCCCGCCGCGTCGCCGTTCGGCGGCATCGTCGGCGGACCGCGCATGCGGCCGCCGACCGCGCGCTGAAGTCGTTGTGCGGAAAACGGTACGAACGGTGTCGGGAAGCCGTCCTAAGGTGCGCGGCCCATGTCCGGCCGCCTTCTCGCCGTCTGCTTCGTCGCCCTCGCCGTCGCCGGCGCGGCGCCGTCGCAGTCCGAGGGGGCGCGGCGGGCCGCCCGGGTCGGACGCATCGAGCCCGACGCCGCGCCGCGCATCGACGGCCGCATGGACGACGCCTGCTGGGCCGACGCGCCGCAGATCGGCGAGCTGACGATGGTCGAGCCGTGGCTCGGCCGGACGCCGAGCCAGCGCACGGTCGTCAAGCTGCTGCACGACCGCAACGCGCTCTACATCGGCCTTTGGTGCTATGACGCCGACCCGGCGCGCATCCGCGCCTCGCAGCGCGCGCGCGACGCGCGGCTCGACCCCGACGACCGCGTCGAGATCCTGCTCGACCCGTTCGAGAACCGCCGCACCGCCTACTTCTTCCAGATCGGCGCCGGCGGCTCGATCGGCGACATCCTGATCTCGCAGAACGGCCAGCGCTTCGACAAGCCGTGGGACGCCATCTGGGACGGCGCGTCCGAGGTCACCGGCGAAGGCTGGTTCGCCGAGATCGCGATCCCGTTCCGCAGCATCCCTCGGCGCGAAGGCGCGGGCAGTTGGGGCTTCAACCTCGCGCGGCGCGTCCGCGCGGCCAACGAAGAGTACCGCTGGGCCAATCCCAGCCAGTCGGTGTCGTTCTTCCGCGTCAGCGAGTGCGGCACGATGGAGGGCATCGGCGACATCGACGCCGGCGTCGGCCTCGAGCTGGTGCCGTACGTCGCCGCGCGCGCCGAGCGCGACCGCGCCGCCGCCGACCCGGACGCGTCCAGCGACCTCGACGCCGGCGGCGAGGTCAACTACCGGCTGACGCCGTCGGTGACGCTGTCGACGACGCTGTTCACCGACTTCGCCGAGACCGAGGACGACGGCCGTCAGATCAACCTCAACCGCTTCCCGCTGTTCTTCCCCGAGAAGCGCGACTTCTTCCTCGAAGGCAGCAGCTACTTCACCTTCGGCGCCAACGAGGCCGGCAACAGCCGCTTCCTGCCGTACTTCTCGCGCCGCATCGGCCTGTCGGACGGGCAGCTGGTGCCGCTGCTGTTCGGCGCCAAGATGACGGGTGAAGCGGGGCCCTTCGAGTTCGGCGTGCTCGACGTCGAGACCGAGGCGACCGACGCGCTCGACGAGGAGAACCTCGGCGTCGGCCGCTTCAAGTGGGCGCCGAACGACGCCACCGCCGTCGGCCTGATCGGCACCAATGGCGATCCGACGAGCCAAGGCGCCAACACGGTCGTCGGCGCCGACGTGTTCCACCGCGTGCCGCGACTCGTCGGCGACCTCGACTTCACCGTGGCGGTCGACGCGCTCGCCTCGACGGGCTCGCTCGAGGAGGACGACGGCGAGAGCTACGGCGTCGACCTGCGGGCGCGCGGCAGCGAGTGGCAGATCGAGCTCGGCTCGCGCTGGGTCGCGGCCGACTTCCGGCCCGCGCTCGGCTTCGTGCGCCGTCGCGACACCCGCCAGTCGGCCTCCGAGATCGGCTGGCGGCCGCGCGTCGCCGAGGGCGGCGCGATCCGCCGGTGGATCGTCGAGGTCGACGTCGAGCACGCCGAAGCCTGGGACGGCGAGCCGCAGGACGCCTCGTTCGGCTTCGACCAGCTCGGCTTCGAACTGCACACCGGCGATCAGGTCGGCGTGTTCCTCGACCGCCGCTTCGAGCGCGTGCAGGACGACTTCGACCTCTTCCGCGACACGACCACCGTGTTCGCCGGCGACTACTGGACGACGCGCGAAGGCTTGTTCGTCGAGGCCAGCGAGGCGCGCGCGGTCAGCGGCTTCGCCAGCGCGTCGACCGGCGGCTTCTTCGACGGCACGAGCCACCAGCTGCGGCTCGACGTCGACTGGCGCACCTCGCCGCTGCTGCATCTCGGCGGCGGCTACGACACCGCGATCGTCGACCTCGGCCCGGGGCGCGACTTCACCACGCAGATCGGCAGCGCGCGCGTCGACCTGTTCTTCTCGCCGCGCCTGAGCCTGCGCAATCTCGTGCAGTACGACAACGAGTCGGAGGCGCTCGGCTGGCAGAGCCGCTTGCGCTGGATCTACGCGCCGGGCCGCGACTTCTTCGCCGTGCTCGGCACGGCCTGGGAGCGCGAGACGGACGGCTCGCTCGCACCGACCGAACAGAGCCTCGAGCTCAAGGTCGTGCACGCCGTGCGCTTCTGACGCCGCCGGCGGCGTCCGTTATGCTGCGGCGATGCTCGTGCCGTCGCGGCCCTTCCTGGCGTCGTTCCTGCTGGTCGCCAGCGCCGCTGGCCAGTGCGCGACCTCGTGGCAACCCTTCGGCGGCCCGACGGGCGGCGTGCGCGCGCTCGCAGCGCTGCCCGACGGCGACCTCGTCGTCGCGGGCGACTTCCTCGCGGTCGGCGGCGTCGCGGCCACCCGCGTCGCCCGCTGGGACGGCGTCCAGTGGCATGCGATGGGCGCTGGCCTGCCGTGGCAGGTCTGGGCGCTGGAGACGCTGTCCGACGGTTCGCTCGTAGCTGGCGGCATGTTCGGCGGCCTGATGCGTTGGAACGGCGCGGCGTGGAGCCAGCTCGGCGCGCTGCAGCCGTATGCGCTCGATCTGCAGGCGTTGCCCGGCGGTGGCGTCGCCGTCGCCGGCAGCTTCCCGATCCCCGGTGGCGGCAACGCGGCGCTGTGGACCGGCGCCGCGTGGCAGCCGCTCGGGCCGCTCAACGGCGACAGCCTCGCGGTCTGTCGGCTCGCCGACGGCTCGCTCGTGTTCGGCGGCTCGTTCAGCGTCGCCGGCGGCGTCGCCGCCAGCGCCGTCGCGCGCTGGAACGGCGCGCAGTGGCAAGGGCTCGGCGGCGGCATGAACGACCTCGTCATCGCGCTCGCCGCGCATCCCGACGGCAGCGTGTATGCCGGCGGCAACTTCACGCAGGCCGGCGGCCAGCCGGCCGCGCATGTCGCGCGTTGGAACGGCGCGCAGTGGCAGCCGCTCGGCGCGGGCGTCGATGGCTCCGTGCTCTGCCTCACCGTGTTGCCCGGCGGCGACGTGATCGTCGGCGGCGACTTCGACAACGCCGGCGGCCAGCCTGCCGCCGGCATCGCGCGCTGGAACGGCGTCGCGTGGACGACGTTCGGCGGCATCGACGGCAACGGCCTCGTGTGGGACGTGCTGGCGCCGCAGCGCGGCGCTGCGGTCGTCGGCGGCGCGTTCGCGACG
>JBEITC010000270.1:0-5606 GCA_040375075.1 Planctomycetota bacterium
AGCGGCGAAGCCCGCGGCGGCGAACCCAGCGGCGTCGAACCCAGCGGCGTCGAACCCAGCGGAGGTGAAGTCGGCCGCCGCCGTGGCGGCCGCCGCCGCGCCCGCGGACGCCGCCGCCAACGTCGCGTTCGTCGACTGGGCCGCGGTCGAGCCGCTGCTGCAGGATCGCTGTTCGTCGTGCCACGAGCCGAGCGACAAGAAGGGCGGCCTCGACGTCACGTCGTTCGGCGCGATGCGCGAAGGCGGCGGCTCCGGCCGTTCCATCGTGCCCGGCGAGCCCGACCAGAGCCGGCTCTACCGCATGGTCACGCAGCAGGAGCGGCCGTTCATGCCGCGCGGCGAGGAGTCGCTGACCAAGGAGCAGACCGACCTGCTCAAGGCGTGGATCGAGCAGGGCGCGTGCGAGACGAAGGCGCAGGCCAAGGCGTTCCTCGCCGCGCGCGCGGAGAAGGCCAAGGCGAAGTCCACGGCGTCGGCGCTACCGCCGGGGCCGGTGCCGCAGGGCCTGCCCGCGGTGGCGCTGCGTTCGCCGGGTCGCCTTGCGCCGCTGAAGGCGCTGGCGCAGAGCCCCAACGCGCCGGTGCTGGCGCTGCCTGGCTTCGGTCAGGCCTTGCTGTGCGACCGCGCGCTGCAGCCGCTCGGCGTGCTGCCGCTCGACGACGCGCACGTCGACGTCGTCGCGTTCGCCGCCGACGGCCTGCAACTCGTCGTCGCCGCCGGCGAGCCCGGTCGCCGCGGCAGCGCGGTGGTCTTCGACGTCGCCACCGGCGCGCGCGTCGGCAGCTTCGGCAAGGAGCGCGACGTGCCGCTCGCCGTCGCCGCGCACGGCAAGGCGGGCATCGTGGCGCTCGGCGGCTCCGGCAAGCGCGTCGTCGTCTTCGGCCAGCAGGACGGCGGCGAGCGCTTCGTCTGCGCGCACGAGGACTTCGTGCTGGCGCTGCAGTTCGCGCCCGACGGCCAGCTGCTCGCCGCCGGCGACCGCAGCGGCGAGGTGCGGCTGTGGGACGCGGACACCGGCGCGCTGTCGGACACGCTGACCGGCCACAAGGGAGCGGTGCACGCGCTCGCGTTCCAGCCCGATGGTCGCGTGCTGGTCACCGCCGGCGCGGACGTCACGGTGCGCGGCTTCGACGTCCAGAGCGGCAAGGAAGCGTGGAAGCTGCAAGCGCACGACGGCCAGGCGCTCGCCGTCGTCGTCGGCCCGCAGGGCCGCGTTGCCAGCTGCGGCAGCGACGGTCGCATCGTCGTCAGCGCGGCGGGCAAGCTGCTCGGCAAGTCGCCGGCGGCGGGCGAGTGGCTGTACGGCGTCGCCTTCGGCCCCGACGGCGACACCGCGTGGGCCGGCGATTGGCAGGGCCGCGTGCACCGCTTCGCCGTCGGCGGCAAGGACAAGGCCATGCCGATCGCGACGCCACTGCTCGCGCGACCGTGAGCGGCGAGGTGGCGCCGACGCGCGCCGACGCGCCCGCGGGTGCTGTTTGTCCGCAAGGCCGCGCAGGGGCGTCGCTATGGTCCAGCGCATGCGCTCCGCCCCGGCCGACTCCCGCTCGTCTGCTCCGCATTCGCTCGCGTCGATCGATGCGCTGCCGCCCGCGCCCGACGCGACCGTGACGCGCCGCTCGGCGATCGCCTACGGGGCGGCGGCGCTCGGCGTGTCGGCGGGAGCGATCCCGCAGGGCGCGGAGCGTCCGGGCCAGGATCCCAAGCCGGTGCCGGCGGCGAAGTCCGCGGGCGCGACGATCCGCGGCGCGCTGTCGGGCAAGCCGGTGTTCCTGCCCGACGTGAACGAGCCGCCGATCCCGGTGATCTCGCCGGAAGGGCCGGTGCTCGACGGCGCGCGCGCGCCGGGCTTCGACGCCGCGGCGCTCTCCGCCGGGCTCCCCGACGCCTGCAACCACCGGCGGCGCTTCGGCCTGCTGTTGCCGGCCACCAACACGACGATGGAGAGCGAACTCTGGACCATCCTGGTCAAGAACCGTGATCGCGGCCTCGACGGCATCGGCGTCCACAGCAGCCCGGTGCTCACGCCCAAGCCCGACCTCGGCACGCCCGCGGGCCTCGAGCGCTACAAGCAGGACTTCCTCACCGGCGTCGCGAACGCGCGGGCGAGCGCGCTGCTCGCGCGGCCGCAGTACCTGCTGATGGGCATGAGCCTCGAGCACATCCTCGCCGGCATCGAACCGATCCGCGTGACGATGGCGCAGCTGGCGCAGGGCTGCGACCTGTCGTGGTCGACGTGGCACGACGCGGCGAAGGCGGCGCTCGACCGCTACGGCGCGAGGCGCATCGGGCTGATCACGCCGTTCCAGGCGCCGGGCAACGAGTCGGCGGCGCGCATGTTCCGCGAGCTGGGCTTCGAGGTCGTCACCTCGTTCGGCTTCTGCTGCGCCAACGCGCAGCACATCGCGCACATCCCGGACGAGGCGAAGGAACGCGCGATCACGGAGCTCCTCGCCACGCCGGCCAACCGGCTCGACGCGGTGGTGCAGTGCGGCACCAACATGAGCATGACCGCGGTCGCCGAGCGGCTCGAGCCGAGGATCGGCATCCCGATCCTCGGCATCAACGCGACGCTGCTGTGGCACGCGCTGCGCGAGACCGGCATCACCGCGCGCGCCGAGCACGCGGGCCGGCTGCTGCGCGAGCACTGATCGCCGTCGCGCGCCGGCGTCGGGCCGAGCGCGCCGGGGTCCGTCAGCCGCCGAGCACGCGCCAGAGGAACTCGAAGCTGAGCGCGCTCATGAACGCCGCCTGCTTGTTGTCCGCGGCGCCGCCGTGGCCGCCCTCGATGTTCTCGTAGTAGAGGACGTCGTGCCCTTGCTCCTGCATGCGCGCGAACATCTTGCGCGCGTGGCCGGGATGCACGCGGTCGTCGCGCGTCGAGGTGGTGAACAGCACGCGCGGGTACTTCACGCCATGCTTCACGTTCTGGTACGGCGACCAGCGCTGCAGCCACGCCCATTCCTCGGGCACGTCGGGGTTGCCGTACTCGCCCATCCACGAGGCGCCGGCGAGCAGCTTGTGGTAGCGCTTCATGTCGAGCAGCGGCACCTGGCAGACGACGGCGGCGAACAGCTCGGGGTAGAGCGTCGTCATGTTGCCCATCAGCAGGCCGCCGTTGCTGCCGCCCTGGATGCCGAGCTTCCGAGGCGAGGTGATCTGCTGCGCGATCAGGTCGCGCGCGACCGCGGCGAAGTCCTCGTAGCACTTCATGCGGTTCTGCTTGAGCGCCGCCTGGTGCCAGCGCGGGCCGTACTCGCCGCCGCCGCGGATGTTGGCCACCGCGTACACGCCGCCCTTCTGCAGCCACGACGCGCCGACCGAGGCGCTGTAGCCCGGCGTCAGCGACACCTCGAAGCCGCCGTAGCCGTACAGCAGCGTCGGGTTCGCGCCGTCGCGCGCGAGGTCCTGGCGCGCGACGAGGAAGTACGGGATGCGCGTGCCGTCGGCCGAGGTGGCGAAGCGCTGCTCGACGCGCAGGCCGGCGGCGTCGAAGAACTTCGGCAGGCTCTTCCACTGCGTCGCCGTGCCCTGCCCGATCGTGCCCTGCCACAGGCTGGTCGGCGTCAGGTAGTCGGTGACCGTCAGCCAGTAGTCGTCGCCCTCTTCGTCGTCGACCGGCGTCGCGCTCACGGCGCCGAACTCCGGCAGGCCCGGCAGCGGCGCGCTCTGCCACTTGCCGCCCGTGAAGGTCCACGCCGCCACGCGCGACTTCACGTCTTCGAGCGTGCTGACGAGCAGGTGGTTCTTCGTGCCCGACCAGCCGCTCAGCGACGTGGTCGCGCTCGGCGCGAACAGCACGTCGAACGCGCGCTTGCCGGCGACGAAGTCGTCGAACCTGCAGGCCAGCAGCGAGCCGCCCTTGTGGGTGGCGCCGCCGATCGTCCAGTCGTCGCGCAGCTCGATCAGCAGCCACTCGCGGTGCACGCCGGCGTTGGCGCTGTCCGGCTTGTCGAGCTTCGTCGCCACGCCGTCGCGCAGCCAGTGCAGTTCGTTGGTGTAGAACGTGAGCCCGCGGTAGACGAAGTCGCGCTCGAAGCCGACGGTCTGGTCGCGGAAGGCGTAGCAGTAGATCTCGTCCGGCTTGCCTTCGGCGACCGTCGTCGCCGACGCGAGCGGCGTGCCGCGCTGCCAGCGCTTGACGACGCGCGGGTAGCCCGACGTCGTCAGCGAGCCGGGCCCGAAGTCCGTGGCGACGAAGATCGCGTCGCGGCCGTGCCAGCCGACCGTGCTCTTCGCCTCGGGCAGCGTGAAGCCGTCGGCGACGAACTGCTTCTTCGCCACGTCGAACTCGCGGACCACGGTGGCGTCGGCGCCGCCGCGCGAGAGCGACAGCAGCACGCGGTCGCGGGCGGGCAAGAGCCAGCTGGCGCCCTTCCACACCCAGTTCTCGCCCTCCTGCTTGCCGAGCGCGTCGAGGTCGAGCACGACCTCCCAGCCGGGCTGGTCCTTGCGGTACTCGTCGGCGGTGGTGCGGCGCCACAGGCCGCGCGGGTTCTGCGCGTCCTGCCACAGGTTGTAGAGGTGCGGGCCCTGCTTGCCGACGTAGGGGATGCGCTCCTTGCTGTCGAGGATCGCCAGGATGCGCGCTTGCGTCGCCGCGAACGACGCCGACTCGGTCAGTTGCTTCTTGCTGACCTCGTTCTGCGCGCGCACCCAGGCGAGCGCCTTGTCGCCGCCGACGTCTTCGAGCCACAGGTAGGGGTCGTCGGAGCTGGCGGACGCAGGCGCTTGCGGGTCGGTCATCGGCGTGCAGGCGAAGGGAAGGACGGCGAAGGCCGCGGCGAGAAGGCGCCGCAGGAACGGAGTCGATTGCATGGCCACGCGCCGACGGTAGCGCGCCGCCGATGGTGGCCGCAATGCGCAGCGTCCGAGGCGCGCAATGCCGACGGCGCGACGGTAGAGTGCGCCGCGCGGTCAGGGCATGCTGCGGATACCCATCGAAGCAGCGCCGGCGTTGGCGACGCCGGTGTGGATCGACGTCGATCTCGACGCGGTCGCGCACAACGTGCGCTCGTTCCGTCGTCTGCTGTCCGCGGACTGCCGGTTGGTCGCCGTCGTCAAGGCCAACGCGTATGGCCACGGCATGGTCGCCTGCGCCCGCACGGCGCTGCAGCACGGCGCCTGCGAGCTCGCGGTCGCCAACGTGCACGAGGGCGCGCAACTGCGCGACGCCGGCGTCACCGCGCCGATCCTCGTCGCCGGTCCGACGGCGCCGAGCGAAGCGGGGCTGGTGGTGCAGCACGGCCTCATGGCGACGGTCGCGACCCTGGAGCTTGCGCAGGCGCTGGCGGCGGCGACGCGGCGCTACCTGCCGGTCCACGTCGAGGTCGACACCGGCATGGGTCGGCACGGCGTCCCGTCGCACGCGCTCGGCGCGTTCGTCGAGCGCATCGTCCAGCGCGGCAAGCTGACCGTCGCCGGCGTCTACACGCACTTCGCCGCCACGGCGGTCGAGCAGACGGCGGCGATGCAGGCGCAGCTCGCTGCGTTCCATGCCGCCGTCGACGGCTGCCGGGCGCTGCGCGGCGCGCGGCGGCACGCGAGCAACACGCTCGGCGCGTTGGCGCTGCCGGCAGCGCGGCTCGACGCCGTGCGCGTCGGCG
>JBEITC010000325.1:0-4772 GCA_040375075.1 Planctomycetota bacterium
CGCGGCGCGTCGGCGGCGGCGAACGCCAGCGGCCGGCGCGCGCAAGCCCAGGCCCAGGGCGCGACCACGCCACCCGGCGTCACTTGCCGCCGCCGCCCGCCGCCTTGCCGGCTGGCGCCTTCGCCGCCGCGCAGACCGACGCGAGTTCGTCCTCGGCGCCGCACGCGCCGACGAACTGCGCAAACGTCCAGTCCTGCTTCGCCAACGGGTGCTCCCCGGCGAACAGCGAGCGCAGCGTCGGCTGCAGGAACCAGCCGAGGTACGCCATGCCGAGGCGATTGGCATGCAACTGGTCGCCCTGGAGCAGCGCGCCGGGCTGCGCACGCACGACGCCGTCCTGCAGCGGCAGGTCGACGCCGTCGGTCTTCAGCTGCCGCAGCAGCGTCGACAACGGCACGAGGCGCACGTGCGGCCGCGCCTTGGCGTACGCAACGATCTGCGCATTCAGCGACGCCTGCAGTTCGACGCTCGGGATCTGCGCGGGCTTCAGCATGCGCGGCGACGCGCCGCTCATGTCCGGCAGGTCGCCGAGGACGATCGGGCCGGCAAGGCCGTCGAGCAGCGCGAGGCCGCGCGCGAGCAGTTCGCTGCGCGCCTTCGCCTCGTCGTCGCCATCGACGTAGCCGTAGGCGAACCAGAAGGCGAAGTCGACCGCGAGCACGCCGGCCGCCTTGGCCTTCTGCGCGCCGGCCACCTGCTGGCCGCCGATCTGCGCCGGGTTGGTGAACATGGCCATCATCTGCATCGTCGGATGCGTCGTGGCCTGCGCGTGCTCGCCGCACCACGCCTTCAGCAGCTGCTGCAGCGACACCGTCTCGCCGACGACGGTCGCGCCGGTCATCGGCCCATCGCGGAAGCCGCCGCTGACCGACGCGCCGATCACGTGCAGGCGCGGCTTGCTGGCTGCCGTGGCCGCGGCCGGCGCGCCTGCGGGACCGCCGGGCGCTGGCGCCTGCGCGACGCCGACGGCGAGGCAGAGGACCGCCGCCGACCACGCGGCGACGAACGGACGAACGTGCGAACGCAGGAGCGACAGCATGGCGGCAGGTCTCAGCGGACGGACTGGAGCACCGCGTCGTGCACGGCGCGGCGGACGGCGTGGATCTTGTTGTTCACGCGCGTCGGATGCACGCGGTTGGTCAGCAGCACGACGCAGAGGTCGTGGCGCGGATCGCACCACAGCGACGTGCCGGTGAAGCCGGTGTGGCCGAACGTGCCGGGCGCGACCTTGGTGCCGCCATAGCCGCCGTCGGCGAGCAGCTGGAAGCCGATCGCGCGCGTGCGGTCCTCGCCGATGCCGGTCGGCTCGCCGACGAGCGACGCGACGCCACGCGGCAGCCAGTCGCGGCCGCCGGCGAGCAGCGCCACGCCAAGGCGCGCGACGTCCATCGCGTTGGCGAACATGCCTGCGTGGCCGGACACGCCGCCCATCGCGAAGGCGTTCTCGTCGTGCACGAAGCCGCGCAACACGCCGCCGCGCGCCGGATCCTCTTCGGTCGGCGCCGCCGCGCCGGCCGCGCCGGCCGTCGCATGGAACGCAGCGCTCGCCATGCCGAGCGGCGCGAAGACTTCGCGCTGCGCGAAGGCGGCGAAGTCCTCGCCGCTGCACGCCTCGACGATCGCCATCAGCAAGACGAAGCCGAGATCGCTGTAGACGACGTTGCCGCCGGGCTCGCCCATCAGCGGCTCGGCGCAGGCGGCGGCGATGATCGCCGCCTTGCCCTGCGTGGTCTTGTAGTAACGCTCGTAGGCCGGCAGACCGGCCTGATGCGCCAGCAGATGCCGCACCGTGACCTTGTCCTTGCCGGTGCCGACGAACGCCGGCAGCCACTTCTGCACGGGATCGGCGAGCGACAGCTTGCCGGCTGCGACGAGCCGCAGGACCGCCGGCGTCGTGGCGCAGACCTTGGTCAACGACGCGAGGTCGTAGCGCGTATCCGGCGTGACGGCCGCGGCGTCGGGCGCGAAGTCGTGCGCGCCGACGGCGACCTCGGCGACGACCGCGCCGCGGCGCGCGACCACGCAGACGGCGCCGGGGAAGGCCTTGTCGTTGACGGCGCGATAGAGCAGGCCGAACAGCTTGTCGGGCAGCGTCGGGTCGAGGTCGGCGAGTGCTGGCGACGTGCGCGGCATGGCCGTGCCCGACAGGCGCGTCATGCCGTCGCCGCCCTTGGCGACGCCGGGGATCGAGACCGGCAGCCGGCCGCTGATCGGCGCCTCGCCGCGCAGCGCTGCGGCTGCCGCGCGTTCGACGCGCACGGTGTCGACGAAGGCGGCGAGGTACGCGTCCGCGTGCGGCATCGCCTGCACGAGGTACGGGTTGCCGAACGAGGCCGCGACCACGCGCTGTGCTGCGGCCAACGCCGCGAGGACCGGCTGCAGGACCGGCGGCAGCGCCACGCCGCCCTGGTACTCGCGCACCTTGACGTGCAGCGACAGCACGACGCAGCGGCAAGCGGCGATGCGCGCCGCCGCCGCCGCGACCTCGTCCGCCGTGCTGCCGCCGTGCAGGCGGATGCGCCGGTCGGCGGCGACGACGTCGCCGAGCGCCTGCGCGAACGCCTCGCCCTGGCCCTCGTCCTTGTCGACCAGCGTGACCAGCAGCGGCGCGTCGTCACCGGTGGCCGCGCGCAACGGCAGCGCGCCGTCGCGGTCGCGCACCAGCACGAGGCCGCGCGCGGCGATCGCGTCGGCGACCGCTTCGTTCGCCGGCGTGCGCAGTTGCTGGCGCCAATCGGCGGCGACGCGGCCGCGGCCATCGAACAGGCCGACCGACTGCTTGGCCTGCAGGATGCGTCGCACGGCGTCGTCGAGGCGCGCCATCGGCACGCGGCCCTGCTGCACCGCCTCGACGACCGAAGCGCGCGCCGCCAGCGGATCGGGCGGCATCAGCAGCACGTCGGCGCCGGCGAGCAGCGCGCGCACGGCGACCTCGCCCGGCGCGAACGCGTCCTTCACGCCGCCCATCTCGAGCGCGTCGGTGACGACGAGGCCGCGGAAGCCGAGTTCGCCGCGCAGCACGTCGGTCAGGATGCGCCGGCTCAGCGTCGCCGGCACCGAAGGATCCTCGCCGAGCCCGGGCACGCCGAGGTGGCCGGTCATCACCGCTTCGAGGCCGTCCTTCGCCGCCGCCGCGAACGGGAACAGCTCGACCGCGCGCAGCCGCGCGCCGTCACCGGGCACGGTGGCGAGCGCGAGGTGCGAGTCGGTGTCGACGTCGCCGTGGCCGGGGAAGTGCTTGCCGCACGGGATCACGCCGGCCTGCCGGATGCCGCGCGCGAGCGCGCTGCCGAGCACGGCGACGCGCTGCGGATCCTCGCCGAGGCTGCGCACGTTGATGATCGGGTTCGACGGGTTGCTGTTGACGTCGAGCACCGGCGCGAACGCCCAGTGGAAGCCGAGCGCCTTCGCTTCCTCGCCGGTGATGCGCCCCATCGCCTCGGCGAGCGCTGGCGAGCCGGTGGCGCCGACCAGCATCTGGTTGCCGAGTTCGGTCGCGCCCTGCAGGCGGAACCACACGCCGCCTTCGAAGTCGCCGGCGAGCAGCAGCGGCACCTTCGCCGCGGCCTGGAGCTTGGGCACCAGCGCGGCTGCGTCGTCGACCGTGCCGAGGCTCAGGATCACGCCGCCGAGGCCGGCGTCGCGCACCCACTCGACCATGCGCTCGTGGTTGCTGGCGCCGAGCAGCTTCTGCTCGCTGCGCGAGAGGCTCCACGACATGAACAACTGGCCGGCCTTCTCCTCGAGGGTCAGCCGCGCCATCAGGTCGGCGACGGGATCCTGGGCGGTGGCGGCGGCGGCGAGGGCGAACGGAGCGAGACGGCGCAGGCGCGCGCCGCCGCGCCAGCCGCGGGTCAGGCCGGCGCGAGGCCGGCGGCGGCGTCCTTGTCGAGCAGCACGTGCGCGTCCGGATGGCGGCGCAGCAGGCTCGCCGGGCAGGCCGGGTCGATCGGTCCCTGCAGCATCGCGCGCACGGCCGGCGCCTTGGCGGCGCCGAACGCGCACAGCACGAGGCGCTTGGCGGCGAGGATCGTGGCGAGGCCCGACGTCACCGCGCGCGTCGGCGGTTCTTGCGGCGCAAAGCGCGCCCGCGCGTCGTTGCGCGTCGTCTCGGCGAGTTCGGTCACGTGGAAGCCGCTGTCGAACGGCGTGGCCGGCTCGTTGAAGGCGAGGTGGCCGTTGCGGCCGATGCCGAGGAACTGCAGCTGCACGCCGCCGAGCCTCTGCAGCTTCGCTTCGTGCGCGGCGATCGACGCCGACGTGCCGTCGTTGGGCACCGGGAAGAACGCGCCGCGCGGCAGCCACTCGCGCAGCGGCGGGCAGCCGTCGCACAGCTCGTGCACCATGCCGCCAAAGCGCTCCGGGCCGAAGCCCAGGTACTCGTCGAGGTGCGTCGCGACGAGGCGGCTCGCGTCGAGGCGGCACTGCGCGAGCTCGTCGGCCAGCGCGCGGAAGAACGCCGTGAACGTGCCGCCGGTGGCGAAGCCGAGCAGCGGCCGGCCGGGGCGGGCAGCGAGCGTTCGCACCTCGGCGAGCAGCAGCGGCACGGCCTCGGACGCGTGGTTGAGGATGCGGATGGACGGCGAGTTCATCGGGCGGGCAGACTGTGCCGACCACCGGTGCCGTCGGCAAGCGCGCGTCGTGGCCCGCGCGGCCGCGATGCGCTCGGTGGGCCCATGCATGGCAGGCGACGCCATCGGCTAGTCCCGCAGCAACGCGTTCCAACGCGTGCGCCGGCCGCACGCAGCGCCCGCGCGGCCGGGGCACGTCGC